>RFPQ01000251.1 GCA_009926035.1 Betaproteobacteria bacterium | reverse complement strand
AAAACATTACCTTCCTATATTTTCATTGCTTTTTGGAGCTTTTGTCTGGGGAATTATTTGGTATCCATATCGCTTGATGGCACAAGCTGGTGTTTCAGGCATTTATTCTAGTCTTTATGTGTTTATATTGACACTTGCTATTGCGCTACCATATTTTTTTATCACTAAGAAAAAGATTCCTATATGGTCGAAAGATTTCTGGTTTCTTTCTGTTGTAGCTGGTTATACCAATATTAGTTATGTATTAGCTGTTATTGATGGCGAGGTTGTTCGCGTTATGCTTTTGTTTTACCTCTCTCCAGTTTGGACTATTTTTTTATCTCACTTTATGCTAAATGAAGATACGCAAAAAAGACATTATATTGCTGCATTTATTTCGCTTCTTGGTGCATTGGTTATGTTCTGGCAACCAAACCATTTTATTTATTTAGATTTAAAGAGCGATTGGTTAGCGCTGAGCTCAGGAATAGGTTTTGCGATGACCAATGTTATGACGAGAAAACATCAGCATATGACAATCAGCCAGAAAGCTTTAGCAATTTGGATAGGTGTAATCATAATAGCCATAATATGTATTCTCTTTGATAAAGACACTATGCCTTCATTTGATTTTTTTAGGCCAGTGGATGCTTTTATTGCTATTACGATTGCATTATGTTTATTTTTTTCAACCTTACTTGTTCAGTTTGGAGTTACACAAATTAAAGCGGTTGAAGCGTCTAGCTTTTTTCTTTTTGAAATCGTGGTTGCTGCAATTTCATCTTACTTGCTAGTAGGTGAAAGTATTGAAATTAAAGAATGGTTTGGCGGCATCATGATTATTGCTGGAGTTATTCTTGCTGCAAAAAATTAAATTAAATTTTGATAGACACTCTCTAATGTTTTTACGAATAATTGCGGCTGGAATATGGGTGAGTTTCTTTTAGCTTCATTCAATCTATAAATAACATTTTGTCGATATTTTATGTCTTCAGTGAGTCGAATAGCACAATTAATATAGCTTTCAATATCTTCGGTAATGAGTTCATCTAAATTTAAGCTATGAAGCAAACTACCTGCTACTCTTGAAGCAAATGTACTTCCTTTAAGTGTGACTATGGGTAAATTCATAGATAAGGCATCGCTTGCTGATGTATGCGCGTTATATGGCAAAGTATCTAAATAAACATCAGCTAAAGCATGACGAGCTATATGTTCATTGTTAGGCACTCGTGTTGCAAAAATGATTCTTTCTGGGTTAATGCCATGCTTATCTGCATAATCTTTCAAATTACTAGTTGCCCAAGTATTTGAATAGGTTAACCATAGGATACTTTTTGGAAATTTTTCAAGGAGTGTAAGCCAAGCCTTGAATATGAACTCGGTAATTTTAAAAGATTGGTTAAAGGCGCAATACACAAAAGCATCTTCAGGAATGCCGTAATCTTTTCTATTTTTTTGATTTAAGTGAGCGCGATTTTCT
>RFPQ01000026.1 GCA_009926035.1 Betaproteobacteria bacterium | reverse complement strand
ACTGCAATCGCAAGTGCAAATGTGGTATTAATATCTGAAGTTGGAACGCTTCGCCATTCATGAATGCCTAAAGGTGCATAAATAAAATGCGCCATCACATCAATCGGTAAAAAGTCCATTGAGTTCATGACAAGCACCCAAATGAAAACGGTAAGCGCGGCAGGTGCAATGAAAGCATGACGATCACCATGGAATATATTTTTAACTTGATCATCAATGAAACCAAACATGAGTTCTACAAACGCTTGGCCTTTTGAAGGAATGCCGGCTGTGGCTTTACGAGCCACCATCCAAATTAATGCCATTGAAATAATACCCAGCAACACACCCATGACGAGTGAGTCAATATTTAAGCTCCAAAATGCACCTTCACCAATTGCCTTTGTATTAAAGGTTAAATGGTGGGTGATATATTCACTTGGTGTTAATGTACCTTCAGTTGCCATATCTTTCAATATTTCCTAGTGACTTTTGTTAGTCTTCATTTAATTTTGTAATCGATGCGCCTGAAATAATGGCTGATAATACAAGCCCTGCAATCAGTGCAAATGGTGCAAGCGCTGTATAAAACTTAAACGCCAACCAAAGCGATACAAGTACTACAAAAATTTTTACAGCTTCAGCTTTTAATACATTAATAATGATAGCTGCGGGCTCTTTACTCAAAGCCGTTTTGTGAGCAATTTTTGAGGCGAGAAGTACACCGAATATTACGGAGACACTACCGATCAACGCAGAAATACCTGCATGCTTTCCAAAGACTACTGCAACTAAAACCGTTAATATGCCAGCGGCTTTAACCTGCAAACTCAACATTTTTTGAATGATTTGAGGGAATCGCTTCATTCTTTCAGTGATTTCATCAATATCGGACATTTAAGCTCACTGAATGAAAATTTTTTGAGTTACAAAGGCATGAATTTTCGCTGGAATTGGCCGTTACGTCAAGGGTAAAGCTTACTTTATCCTTTAATTTTTTTAAGAATCTCATCCAATTGCTCCAAATTGCGATAATGCACTTTTAAAACGCCCGAACCATTCTTTTTAGCATCGATCGTAACCGATGCACCTAGGGTTTCGGCTAAAGATTCCTCAAGGTGACGAACATCCGCATTAGTTCTTTTAGGGGATGACTTCGCCTTATCTGTTTTATGATTATTTTGTAAATTTTTTACTAATACCTCGACTTCGCGCACAGATAGATTTTTTTGAATTACCTCTTCGCACAACATAATTTGTTGGCTACCTTCTAAACCGATCAATGCTCTTGCATGACCCATATCAATTTTGCCACTTAATAATCGATCTTGAACAGGCTTCGTTAATGTTAAAAGTCTTAATAAATTAGAAACCGTAACACGCGATTTACCCACAGCATCGGCTGCAGCTTCATGTGTCATATTAAATTCATCAATTAAACGTTTAATACCGATAGCTTCTTCTAATGGATTTAAATCTTCGCGTTGGATATTTTCAATGAGCGCCATTGCAAGTGCTGATTCATCAGGAATATTTTTAATAATGACAGGCACTTCATTTAAGTTAGCTAATTTAGCAGCACGCCAGCGTCTCTCACCTGCAATAATCTCATATTGGTTATTACCAATAGGCCTCACAATAATAGGTTGCATAACACCTTGCTTTAAAATCGATTGTGAAAGCGCATGCAATGCTTCTTCCTGCATAATGCTTCGCGGCTGATACTTACCAGGCTTTAAGTCGCTAATCGATAATGTTTGTAAAGAGCCTTCGTTCTTTGGTGTATCTTCATCAGTGTTTGACAATAATGCATCAAGTCCTCGACCGAGTCCTTTAGGTTTAGCCATGTGACTTCCTCATTTCTTTTTGTATGATTTCTTCGGCAAGTTTTAAATAAGCAACCGCACCTCGTGATGAATGAGCGGTCATACATTAAGATTGGCATGCCGTGACTTGGGGCTTCTGCCAATCTTATATTTCTTGGAATAATGGTTTCATATACTTTGTCGCCAAAATGGGCAGTGAGTTGATCGGATACCTGTTGCGCTAACATATTGCGTTTATCAAAAAGTGTTTTTAACAATCCTTCAATTTCAATATGGGGATTTAAATTGCTTCTCACCTTTTTAATCGTGCCTACTAAATCAGATAAACCTTCTAACGCATAATATTCACACTGCATTGGAATTAAAACAGCATCTGCAGCAGTTAACGCGTTCACTGTAATTAAATTAAGTGCGGGTGGACAATCTAACAATACATAATCGTAATCTTTTTTTAAATGTTGTAATGCTGCCTTTAATCTAGTTTCGCGTTTACTTTCATTCACGAGTTCAACTTCAGCGCCTGCAAGATTTCGATTCGAAGGTGCCAAATCAAAACCACCACGCTCACATTGAATCACAATGTCATTCAATGATTTACTTTGAATGAGCACATCATAAATCGATGTTTTGATGGCTGATTTATCAATACCTGAACCTGTCGTTGCATTCCCTTGCGGATCAAGATCAATGAGAAGCACCAATTTATTTTTAGCAGCTAAGCTCGCAGCTAAATTCACTGATGTCGTTGTTTTACCTACGCCACCTTTTTGATTCGTTACTGCTAATATACGCATATCTAAAAATTATCTTTCTTTAATATTACTAAATATCGTTCTGCATCAATAAAAGGCACTTCAAGCGGAATCAATGTGTATTGATTTTTTTCAAATGCTTCTAATTCTTGCTTAACATCTTTTGATTTCATCGCTAACCACACACCTTCTTTTTTTAACGTATGTTGTGTAAGTGACATCATATTTTTTAAATTTGAAAACGCTCTTGATGTCACCGCTTCAAAAAGTGTTATCGGTTGATAATCTTCAACGCGACTATTCACGACATCTAAATTCGTAAGTGCTAATTCACTTTTCACTTGTTGCATGAATGTCGTTTTTTTATTGACCGAATCCATTACAGTGACTTTTAATTCAGGTTTTGTAATTGCCAATACAATACCTGGAAATCCAGCGCCACTTCCTACATCTAATATATTTTTTACATGCACATGATTAAAAATAGATAAGCTATCAAGAAAATGAAGCTTGATCATTTCATCACGCTCGCGAATCGCTGTTAGGTTATAAACACGATTCCATTTTTCTACTAAATTTAAATATGTCATCAGCTGATCAATCACTTGATCAGATAATTTCAAATCCATGCGTTGCAATCCCTCGATCAATAGATCGCGGTCTTTTTTTTCCGTGACATTCATGCTGCTTTTTCTGGGCGATTTGCGGTCATTTTTTTAGGCTTATTTTTTCGTTTAATAAACACTAAAAGTAATGATATGGTCGCGGGTGTAATCCCAGAGATACGTGAAGCTTGTCCTAAATTTTCAGGCTTATGTAAATTTAATTTTTGTTGTGCCTCAACACTTAATCCATGCACTTCTTTGTAATCAAGATCGATAGGCAATGGAATATCTAATTGATCTCGACTTCGATCCACTTCTTCTTGTTGTCTTACAATGTAGCCTTTATATTTTGCTGAAATTTCAACTTGTTCTCTGACTGCAGGATCAATCAAACTAGCATCTTCTTTCATGAGTTCTTTAACGCCTTCAAAACTAACTTCAGGGCGTCTTAATAAATCAAATAAGTTATATTCGTGATCAATCGCTTTACCAATAATCGCCTGTTGTTTTTCAATCGAAATATCTTGAGGCCTTACAAAGAATTTTTTTAATCGCGCTTCTTCTGATTGAATGGTTTCTTGTTTTTGATTAAACATCAACCAGCGATCATCATCAACCAATCCTAAATTGCGGCCTATTTCTGTGAGTCTTAAATCGGCGTTATCTTCTCTTAACATCAATCGATATTCAGCTCGACTTGTAAACATTCTGTATGGTTCGGAAACGCCTCGCGTAATGAGGTCATCAACTAAAACACCTAAATAAGCTTCGTCACGCTTAGGGCACCAGGATTCTTTATCTTGTGTCATTAAAGCGGCATTTGTTCCAGCCAACAATCCTTGCGCTGCGGCCTCTTCATAGCCCGTCGTGCCATTGATTTGTCCTGCAAAAAATAAGCCTTGAATCGATTTAGTTTCCAAGCTGGACTTCAAGTTACGCGGGTCAAAGTAATCATATTCAATAGCGTAACCCGGTCTTAGGATATGCGCATTCTCTAACCCATTGATTGAACGGACTAATTTGTACTGTATATCAAAAGGTAAGCTCGTTGAGATACCGTTGGGATAAATTTCATTGGTATTTAAGCCTTCTGGCTCTAAAAAAATCTGGTGGGAATTTTTATCTGCAAATCGATGAATTTTATCTTCTACCGATGGACAATAACGAGGGCCCACTCCTTCAATCACACCGGTATACATGGGTGAACGATCTAATCCACTTCGAATAATGTCATGGGTCGATTCATTGGTATGTGTAATCCAACACGATACTTGTTGTGGATGTGTTGTTTTTTTTCCATAAAAAGAAAAATAAGGGGTAGGTGTATCGCCCGGCTGCTCTTGCATCACAGCATAATTAATTGTACGTCCATCAATTCTTGGGGGCGTGCCAGTTTTAAGTCGACCTACAGGTAGGCCAATTTCCCTTAAACGATGTGCTAAAGAAATAGAGGGTGGGTCACCTGCACGACCTGCTTGATAATTCGTTAGGCCCACATGAACGAGACCACTTAAAAATGTGCCCGCAGTTAAAACAACGGTTTTAGATTTAAATTGAATGCCAATTTGTGTCACCACCCCGGCAACATGATCTTTATTTAAGAGAATGTCATCAACTGCTTGTTGAAAAAGCCAAAGATTAGGTTGGTTTTCAAGACGATGACGAATTGCGGCTTTATATAAAATACGATCTGCTTGAGCACGGGTAGCTCTGACGGCTGGTCCTTTACTACTATTTAAGATGCGAAATTGAATGCCAGCTTCATCGGTCGCAATTCCCATAGCGCCGCCTAACGCGTCGATTTCTTTAACTAAATGGCCTTTACCAATGCCGCCAATGGATGGGTTACAAGACATTTGACCTAAAGTTTCGATGTTATGGGTTAAAAGAAGAGTCTTTTGGCCCATACGTGCCGAAGCCAAGGCTGCTTCTGTACCGGCGTGTCCTCCGCCCACCACAATCACATCAAAACTATTAGGAAATTCCATGATTTGACTTCTGTTAGAAAAGGTGTAATTTTACTTTAATCTCGTCAGAATCACTATGAAAACGATTGTTTCACGTGAAACATTTACTTAAAAAGAATATAAGGAAGTGTTCCACGTGGAACAAAAGAATTACTTGCCAATACAAAAACGACTAAAAATTTCACCTAGAAGATCGTCTGGGGTAAATTCCCCCGTAATAGAAGCCAATGAAGTTTGAGCTTGTCTGAGTTCTTCCGCGACTAACTCAGGCGAATGAAGCTGATGAACCGATTCATTCAAATGTTTTGAGACAGTATCAAGTGCATCTAAATGCCGTTGTCGCGCCATAAAAACACCTTGATTTCCGTCCTTACTAAATTCAACGCCAGCCATTTTTAATAAAGTCGTTTTAAGCTGGGCTAAACCTTCTCCATTTTTTGCAGAAATAAAAAGATGATGCTCTCCATTGATCATTTCGGATGAGGCCTTTTTAGATAACAAATCAATTTTATTGTGAACCCATATCTTAGAAACGTCTTTTGGAATGCGATTTAGAATGATTTTCTCGTAATCGGTAATACCTTTACCAGCATCCACTAAAAATAATGCGATATTGGCCTTTTCTATCGAGATCCATGTTTTTTTGATGCCCATTTTTTCAATTTCATCACTTGTATCTCTTAATCCAGCGGTATCGATCACATGAATCGGAATACCGTCGATTTGGATTTCACTTTTAATGGGGTCGCGTGTTGTGCCTGGAATAGAAGTTACAATCGCCTGGTCATTGCCAGACAATTGATTGAGTAAACTCGACTTGCCCACATTGGGCTGGCCTACCAATACAACGGTCAAACCTTCGCGCAATAAGTGGCCTTGTTTAGCAGATGAAGTCACTTCATCCATGCGTAACTTTAGACTTAAAAGCTTTTCTTTGACTTTACCAGTCGTAATAAAGTCGATTTCTTCCTCAGGAAAATCTAAACAAGCTTCGATATACATTCGTAAATCGATGAGTTCTTTTAATAAGTCATTGATTTTATTGGAAAAATAACCACTTAACGAGAGCATGGCACTTTTTGCAGCTTCTGAGGTTGAAGCATTGATTAAATCTGCGACCGCTTCGGCCTGAGCCAAATCAATTTTGTCATTAAGATAAGCGCGTTCGGTAAACTCCCCAGGCTTGGCAAGTCTCGCTCCACATTCAATGCAACGCGCTAATAAAAGTTGCATCACAGCAATGCCGCCATGACCTTGAAGTTCTAAAACGTCTTCGCCGGTATAAGAGTGGGGGGATTTAAAAAAAAGTGCAATGCCACGGTCAATCACTTGACCATTACTATCTAAAAAAGGAAGATACGACGCTAAACGATTTTCAGGACAAAGGCCTAAAAGATGTTTCGCAACATCATGCGCTTTAGAGCCAGAAACTCTCACAACACCAATGCCGCCAGCACCCGAAGGTGTTGCAATGGCAGCAATGGTATCTAAGTTATTTGCGAGCTGCATTGCCTTTCTTAGCCAATGCCGCTTCATGAATGGATCGATTAATCATCCATTGTTGAAGAATAGACAAGAGATTGTTAATCACCCAATAAAGCACTAGGCCTGCCGGGAAGAAGAAGAAAAATATACTGAATACAACAGGCATAATCATCATCAACTTTGCTTGCATAGGATCCGTGGGTGCTGGATTAAGTTTTGTTTGAACAATCATGCTAATACCCATAATGATAGGTAAAACATAGAAAGGATCTTTCACAGAAAGATCAGTGATCCATAAAATAAAAGGTGCATGTCTTAATTCAACAGCGCCCATTAACACCCAGTAGAGCGAAATGAAAACAGGGATTTGAATAAGGATAGGTAAACAACCCCCCATCGGATTAATTTTTTCTGTGCGATAAAGTTCTAACATAGCCTGTTGAAACTTCGCTTTGTCATCACCAAATTTTTCCTTCATGCTTTGTAAGCGCGGCGCAAGCTCTCGAAGTTGCGCCATAGATTTATAGCTTGCTGCAGAGAGCGGATAAAAGAGCAATTTAATTAACACTGTGAGAATAATAATAGCGCCACCCCAATTATTCACTAATTTATAAATCCAATTAAGCACCACAAATAAAGGAGATGCAATAAAAGTTAACCAACCATAATCCACCGTATAAGTTAAACCTGGTGCAGCTTTTTCTAGCTGCTCTTTAATTTGCGGGCCTGAATAAAGTTTCGTTGAAAATTCTTTTTTCTCACCAGGCTGAATAGCAGAGAGTTGTGTTAAAACACCTGACGAATAAATATTATCTGCAACTTGCTTTGTATAAAATTCACGCTTTTGATTCACAGGTAAAATCCAAGCAGACGCAAAATAATGTTGAACTAAGCCTATCCATCCATCAACAGAAATAAGTGATAGGTCATGTTTCTTCATATCTTTAAAATTAATTTTTTTAAATTTATCTGCCTCAGTATAGTAAGCGCCGCCAGTAAATGTAGGTGCTAGACTGCTGCCTTGATTCGATTCATCATCATGTAAGAGCTGGAAATAAGCTGATGGCGTCATAGCTAATTTACTATGATTAGTAATTTCGTAACGGACACCTATTTGATAACTGTCGCGATCAAAAGAAATTATTTTCACAACTTCCACATCTTGATTTTTGTAATTTAATTTAACGTCTAAATGATTTTGTCCGCTCTCTAAAACATAATTTGTTTTGTCCGATGTGAACGTAGATTTATGAGTTGGCAAATCATTGCCGATGAGCCCTGTTTGTGCAACATAAAGCAAAGGTTTGTGAGCATCATCTAATAATACAAATTTATCTTGCCCGTTATCAGCTAAATGATTGTTTAAAAGCAGACGGCGAATATCGCCACCTGCTGTATCAATTTCAATTTGATACAAATCCGTTACCACTTTAATGCGTGATGCTGTTTCTAATTTGAAATTAGAATCAGGAGATATTGTTTTGATATCTGTAGTAATTAATTTTTGAGAAGATGGAACGCTCGCGTCTTGTTGTGTTGTAACTTGATTTACTGGAACATGTTTACGTTGCCATGTGTCCCATAGTAAAAGAATTGAAAAAGAAAATACAACAAACAGTATTAAACGCTTCGTATCCATAAATTATAAAATTCCAAAATTAATTAACAGGGTCATGACCACCCTTGCACCACGGATGACATTTTCCTATTCGTTTCATTGATAAAAAAATACCTTGTATTACTCCTTTTTTTTGTATCGCCTCTATCGTGTATTGTGAACATGTCGGTGTGAATCGACATTGCTGACCAAAAAAAGGACTTAATAATAATTGATAACATCTCACAAATAATATTGCGATTGATTTCATTTTTTCAATCTTGCAATCATCTGATCCACTTCTGTTTCAATCTCAACAAAATCGCTACGGTAAAACGATTTTTGAATGCGTATCACTATATCAAAATTTAAGAGCTGTTC
>RFPQ01000250.1 GCA_009926035.1 Betaproteobacteria bacterium | reverse complement strand
TTGTGGTGCAAAAGAAAGCATTCTTAAAAGTGTCATTGAAAATCCAGCAAATTCTTCAGGCGCTAAATGAAGATCTCGTCGACCTAATATTACAATTTGATAAAGAAGTTGTAATTGTTCTGCATTTATTTTTTTTGTTAATGCAATCACTTCTTCGCGATCAAGAGAAGATGTATCTAGACTCTCTGGGATTGCTTGAGTCACGCTAATAGTTTGAATCAGATTAGCAAGATCATTTAGAGCTACATCAAACGAAAGATTTCTTTCATTCATTTCTTTTGCAATTTTAAATACTTTAAGACCATCTTGCTCAGTGATTGCACGAATTAAATTGAATAAGTAAGATTGGTCGATCGTGCCTAGCATTTTTTTAATCGTCGCTTCTTCAATAGTTCCTCCGCAATATGCAATACCTTGATCAAGAATGGATAATGCATCGCGCATACTGCCATTTGCAGATTTTGCAATTAAATAAATCGCATTGATTTCATATTTAATCGCTTCTTCTTTTAATATTTTTTCTAGATATTCTGAAATAGCATGAGAATGCATTTGTTTTAAATTAAATTGCATGCATCTAGACAAAACAGTGACAGGGACCTTTTGGGGGTCAGTCGTAGCTAAAATAAATTTGACGTGTTCAGGTGGCTCTTCTAATGTTTTCAGCATCGCATTAAATGCACTTTTTGAAAGCATATGCACTTCGTCGATGATATAAACTTTAAATTGTCCTTGGGTGGGAGCATATTGTGCATTATCTAAAAGATCCCGCATACTATCGACTTGTGTATTAGACGCGGCATCAACTTCAATAAGATCAACATATCGTCCTTGATCAATTTCAGCACACGCTGAACATATGCCACATGGGGCGGAGCCAATACCTTTTTTACAATTAAGAGATTTGGCTAAGATACGTGCTAATGTTGTCTTACCAACACCACGCGTGCCTGTAAAAAGATAAGCATGGTGAAGTCTTTTTTGATCAAGTGCATTTTTGAGTGCTTGTACAACATGAGTTTGACCGACGAGCGTATCAAACGAACGAGGGCGGTATTTGCGGGCAAGAACTTGATAACTCATGAATAATGTTTAACCAATCCAAGATAATTAAAAGGCGAGCCAGGCCCCCGGCACTTGTTTCTTTAGTTGTGGCTGCTTGCTTCCGCACCTGACCAGGTTGGCTAAATTACAATGCGGGGAGGCCCGCCAGTCATTATTTTAACCTAAGCAAAGGCCTTTTACCCACACTGTTTGACCGGATGTTGGCTTAAATAAGTCCATTCTTCGTCACTATATAAGCGTGATCGAATAATGAAGCGCATGCCTGTGCCATTATCCAAAGAAAATTGACCACCGTTGCCTGGAATGGCATCGAGGGTTAGATGTGTGTGTTCCCAATATGAAAATTGACTAGCTCCCATATAAAAATGGACACCATGCGTTATGCCAACCTCAACGTCGGAGCCA
>RFPQ01000249.1 GCA_009926035.1 Betaproteobacteria bacterium | reverse complement strand
AAATCGTTATTAAAAAAGTGACGTAAATCTTGTACGCCGTAACGCAGCATTGTTAAACGTTCTATACCTAAGCCGAAAGCGAAGCCTTGATATTGGTTTGAATCGATACCTACATGTTTAAATACTTCTGGATGAACCATGCCACAGCCGCCAATCTCGAGCCAACCGCCCTTCCAACTCATATCCATTTCAGCAGAAGGTTCTGTGAATGGAAAATATGAAGGTCTGAAGCGGACTTTTAAATCTTTATTCTCAAAAAAGTTTTGAAGAAAGTCTTCGATGACCCCTTTAAGGTCTGCGAAGCTTACTTGTTGATCTACCCATAAACCTTCAACCTGATGAAACATCGGTGAGTGTGTTGCGTCTGAATCAACACGATAAACGCGACCTGGTGAAATAATCTTGAGTGGTGGTTTATTTTTTTCTAAATGACGAATTTGAACAGGGGATGTGTGCGTTCTTAATACATAAGATTCATCAATATAAAATGTGTCGTGCATCGCACGAGCTGGGTGTGATTCTGGAATATTAAGTGCGGTGAAATTATAAAAATCTGATTCGATCTGTGGGCCATGCGCCACTGAGAATCCAATAGAATGAAAAAGTGATTCAACGCGATGAAGTGTTTGTGTGACTGGATGCAAACTACCTTGATCCTCTTTTCGTGAAGGTAAAGTCACATCTAGTGATTCTTCTGCAAGCTGTTTAGCTTGGGAAGCATTGAGAATAGCTTCACGTCTTTTTTCTAAGGCTTCTTCAACGCCCTGCTTAACGACATTAATCGCAGCGCCCACTTTAGGCCTATCTTCTGCAGATAGTTTACCTAATGATTTGAGTGCTTCTGTTAAGACCCCGCTCTTCCCAAGGTATTTGGCTTTAGCCTGATCAAGATCGGTCACAGTCTGACACTGATCAAAATCTTCACGGGCTTCTTTTAAGGTGTGTTCGAGATTATTCATTGACTATCATTTTAATAAAAAAAAGGAGGCTAGAAGCCTCCTTTTAAAAATTAATAATTTTTATGCTGCTCCTGAACCAGATTTAGCGATTTCGACAAACTTAGCAAAAGCTGCTTTATCGAATACTGCCATATCTGCTAATACCTTTCGATCTACTTCGATTGAAGCTTTCTTAAGGCCATTCATGAAACGGCTATATGTAAGACCACATTCACGAGCTGCTGCATTAATACGCGCAATCCATAATGATCTAAATTGACGTTTTTTCTGACGACGGTCACGGTATGCATACTGACCTGCCTTCATCACTGCTTGTTTAGCTATGCGATATACATTTTTACGACGACCGCGATAACCTTTAGCGAGTGCTAAAACTTTTTTATGTTTCGCTCTAGCGGTGACACCACGTTTTACTCTAGGCATATTATTCTCCTTATTGAGTTGGCATCATCGCGCGAACGCGCTTGATATCAGTTGCAGAAATGAGGACTGTGCCTCTGAGATTACGTTTTTGTTTCGTTGTTTTTTTGGTCAA
>RFPQ01000248.1 GCA_009926035.1 Betaproteobacteria bacterium | reverse complement strand
GCTTTAAAGCCACAACTGCTGCATATAAACAAACGTCGATTGCCAATAGCATTGCGAACAGTTTGTTGAATAAGTTGGATGTCTTGTTCTTTATGCTTACTATTCATGGCACGGGCTTGAAATAATTGATCTAGTGCTTGAAGGCTTGGCTTTCTTATAAGCTCTTTTCGCGCGAGCTCTTCAGCCATTTCCGAGCCTTGTAATTTTAATGTTGCTTCATAAATCACGTTAAGTAGTGATCTTAATTTGTAATTTTCAAAATAAAGATTTAGAAGCGATAAACCTTCTTCGGGTTTTTTTAGTTTTTCAAATGAATTAAGTATCTTGGCTGCGACAAGACCTAGAGATTCAGGATCTTGAAACTCAATTTTTTTCCAGTGATTGATCGCCTTATTATGATCGCCATCTTCCGCATCTAAATCACCAAGTAAAATATTTGCACGAACACATTTCTTATGCGCGTCGAGTGCATCGTTAAGCGACTTAACTGCTGACTTTTTATCTTTATCTAAGAACGAATTCAGTGCGATTTCACAATGGTAATGACTAATTTGTAATCTGAATGAAACACCTGATTCTTTTTCTAATTTTGTAGCCATCTTAATTGCGTTTTGCCATTCACGTTCTTTCACGTAAATCTCAAGCAAAGCATTAGATGCATATTGTTTATATTTTCCAGATTCTAACTTTAGAAACAACTCTTCAGCGCGATCAAATAAGCCGGCTTTAAGATAGTCTTGAGCTAATTCAGCTTTCACGGATTCTTCTTGTGAGGGATTAAGGTCACGATTTTCTAATAAATCTAAATGCATATTGATAGCGCGATCAATATGACCTATACGCCTTAAGATACTGCCCAAGGCAAAGTGCAATTCAAGAGATTCATTATTAATACGAACAGCATCCATAAAAGCGTTTACTGCTTTTTCGTATTGATTAGTGATAAGGTAATTAAGGCCTTTAAAGTAGGACGCAGGAAGGCTTGTAGACTCCTTCATAAGTTGTTTAATATCAATACGAGCGGCTACCCAGCCTAATGCAAAGAAGAAGGGAATAACTAGGAGCCACCAATATTCGAATTGAATCATATTTGATTTATTGTATATCTATTAATAGATAGATCAAAAAAAAAGCATATCCTGGTAAGAAGATATGCTTTTAAATGGTGTTTATCCTTATTTATCAACGCGATCTCTAAGTTCTTTACCTGCTTTAAAATGTGGAACATATTTTTCTGGGACTTCCACTTTTGAACCTGTTTTGGGGTTTCTGCCTAAACGAGGTGGTCGGTAATTTAAGCTAAAGCTACCAAACCCTCTAATTTCAATTCTTTTACCTTTGGATAGTGTTTCACCCATGGCATCAAGGATAGTTTTGACCGATAACTCAGCATCTTTATAGACTAATTGAGAGAAGCGGCTAGCAAGTAAGTTTATTAATTTAGACTTCGTCATAAGATTAATTATTTTTTACTATCTAATTTTGCCTTTAATAA
>RFPQ01000247.1 GCA_009926035.1 Betaproteobacteria bacterium | reverse complement strand
CCAGCTGCTGCTGCTGCAGAAATCACAAAAATTGCTCATGGATAATTGTTAAGAAACAATTATTAATGAACTGAATCAAATCCCGACTTAGCAATGAGTCGGGATTTTTTTTATAGATTTTTATTTTTAAATAAAAGGGTTCAATATGCATCAAAAATTAATATTAGATAAAATCTCAAGTGTTTTAGCAGTGACTGAGCAAAGGAATGCAGCCAAACTTCTTAAACTTGTAGATGAAGCAGGCCGTATTTTTGTTGGCGGCGCTGGACGATCAGGACTTGTTTCACGCTTTTTTGCAATGCGTCTCGTACACAGCGGCTATCAAGTCAATATGGTAGGTGAAATCGTGACCCCAGCTATTAAAGCTGGAGATTTATTTGTAGTGATTTCAGGTTCAGGTGGTACAAAAACACTTCTGCCACTTCTTGAAACAGCCAAATCAAAAGGCGCAAAAATTGTTGTAATTTCCATGAAAAATAAATCACCTATGTCTGATATGGCTGACTTAACTATTCAGATTGGTAATGATGATTCTTTCGGTCTTACTAAAGGCATGCCTATGGGTACTACATTTGAATTATCTACTTTAATCTATTTAGAAGCAGTGATTTCTGAATTGATTCATGCTAAAGGATTAACAGAAGAGGGTATGCGTGCTATTCACGCAAATCTTGAGTAAGGCTAATTAGACAACAAAGTTAGAGCTCGAAAATACTGTTGCGATAATGAATGCAGATGAATATAAACAATTTTGTATTCAGCATCCCAAAGAATGTAAATGTGAGTATCAGATAAATCAATGCGCTTACGAACATTATGCTTTATTTGCTAGCATACTAATTTTTACAATAGGTTTAACTTTGTGGCTCCCTTTTGGACATCGAAAAAATAAATAGTCATTCATAGTTTTAGTTAATAATTAAGGGCGCTTTTGGCGCCCTTAATTATTTAATCAGCATATAATTTACAATTATAAGCTTAGGTACCAACAGTCGTTGAATAACATACACCTCATTCCCTTGCCCTACGTCTCAGATAGCTCAATTTATTTTGAGGGTATTGCTAATGACCCATGGTCTTTTTATTTAGATAGTGGAATCCAAAGCGGCTTAGATGAAAATATTTCTGAGAAATCTAGATATGACATTATAGTAAGCCAGCCATTTATTAAAATAATTGCAGATGAGTGTAACGTTAGTATTGAGGAAAATAATCTCAAAAAAATTACAAAAGATAACCCTTTTGATATTTTAGAAGAAATTCTTTCAAGTTTTGATATTCAAGAAACATCCTTGCCATTTACAGGTGGAGCTTTAGGATATTTTTCGTATGAATTAGGTCAGTCAACTATTCAAAATAACAAAGATCATGTTGGCATGCCTTTAATGATGATTGGCATTTATGACTGGGCTTTGATTGTAGACCATCAAGATAAAAAAGCGTGCATTGCATCCCATCTTATAAATAAAGATACAAAAGATTATTTAACTAAGCTC
>RFPQ01000246.1 GCA_009926035.1 Betaproteobacteria bacterium | reverse complement strand
CTAAAGTAAAAACAAATGAAAATAATCGCGAAAGTTTACACTGATCGACTATGAAAGCAAGATGTAATTAAGGTATTTTTCTGACTATTTATGGGGAAGATAACTTTTGTGCGAAAAGGGTATTTTCCATCAAAGTAGCTACCGTCATAGGTCCGACTCCTCCTGGAACAGGGGTAATAAAACCAGCTCTTGTTTTAGCGATATCAAACTCAACATCTCCTACTATTTTCCCGTCATCAAGTCTGCTGATACCAATATCAATCACAATAGCACCTGGTTTAATCCAGCTACCTTTAATAAGTCCTGGTATACCCACTGCCGCCACAACAATATCTGCTAATTCAATTTTTTGCTGAAGATGTTGAGTATGGCGATGACATATCGTAACAGTACAGCCTGCTAAAAGAAGCTCTAAGCCCATGGGACGACCAACATGATTAGATGCACCGACCACAACTGCGTCAAGCCCTGTTGTTGGGAGTTGAGTGGCTTCGATAAGCTTTATTACGCCATAGGGTGTGCACGATCTTAATTGAGGCTGTCTTACTGCTAGTAGGCCAATATTTTTAGGATGGAATCCATCCACATCTTTATGGGGTGAAATAGTCTCAAAAATGACATCATTATTAATGTGGTCCGGTAAGGGTGATTGAACCAGGATACCATCAACATTGGCATCATTATTTAATGTTTCAATAAGGGTGATGAGTTCTTTTTCAGATGTCGTACTAGGTAGATCATAAGCAATCGATTTCACGCCGATTTTTTCACAAGCTAAGCGTTTATTTCTTACATAGATAGATGATGCAGGATCTGAGCCTAAAAGGATGACAGCTAGACTTGGATTACGAATACCTTTTTTTAATCTCACATCAATTTCTTGTTTAAGAACTTGAAGAAGATTTTCAGCAACTGCTTTTCCATCAATTATCTTGGCTGACATGGATTGATCTATATAAATAAAACATCATTTTAACATATTGGACTTTTAACTATGCCTCATAAGGACTGAATCTTTTGTAAGAACGGTCGTCGAAGAGTATCATTAATTTAAATTATTTTTTTAAGGGAGTTAACAATGATGAAAAAAAGTTTTTGGTTAGTTTCATTAGCATTAATTTTTGGTTTAAATGCACCTGTTTTTGCTGACCATCATGGCACGGGCGAACATTGCAAGATGCATACAAAAAAATCATTTGATGAAGCAGATATTGATCATGATGGAACGCTGGATCGTGAAGAAGCAAAAACCGTTTGCAAAGAAGATTTTGATCTTATGGATAAAGACCGTGACGGGACATTAACCAAAGAAGAGCTCAACGCATGTAAGGGCAAGAAGAGCAAATCAGGCCATAAAAAGACCGCTAAACCAGCGTAAGTAGAAGAAATCATGGGGCTTAAGACAGCCCCTTTGATTTGACCTAAACCCTTAATTAGGCTATATTCTCGCCCTCGGGGTGTAGCGTAGCCTGGTAGCGCGCCTGCTTTGGGAGCAGGATGTCGG
>RFPQ01000245.1 GCA_009926035.1 Betaproteobacteria bacterium | reverse complement strand
GTTTCATAAATTTCTTGATGGCTTCCTTGGCATAAACCAAAGTCTTTGAATCCGTCAATCAAAACTGATAATGCTGCTTCATGCGGCTCATTCCAATGATGATTAGATGAGACTTTACTTAGCGCTGCAGTTTGCGCCTCTAATACCAATTGGTAAAAATCTTTTTGTATTTTTGAAAATTTACCATTTGCAGGAAATGTTCTTGATATGTCAGATGCATAATTCTCTAATTCACATCCAGCATCTATAAGAATTAGATCGCCATCTTGAATTTTAGAATTATTATCAACGTAATGTAATGTGCATGCGTTCTTTCCGGCAGCCACAATAGACTGATAAGCTGGCGAGCGAACTCCATGACTCATAAATTCATGCAAAATTTCAGCTTCAAGTTCATATTCATATATCTGAGGCTTTGCAAATTTCATTGCACGATTATGAGCAAGTGATGCAATTTTTGCTGACCGCTTCATTATATCAATTTCAAAATCACTTTTTATAAGTCTCATTTCATCAGCAATATGACTGATGTCTTCTATCGCCTGAGGAGCGTGGACTCCGGCTCGGGCCTTATCTCGTAATGCTTTAATCCATTCATTAATTTTTTGATCATTAAGTGCATTTTGCCCTATTCGATAATATATTTTCTCGTGCCCTGAAATTTCTTTCAAAGCAATCTCATCCAACAAATTTATATCGTAAGTCTCGTCAAACAAGAAAACTTCTTTTGCCTCCTTAGGGCCATATATAAAACCATTCCATATTTCCATTTCTAAATTTTTATTGCGACAAAATAGTATTGTCTTTGGAGACTTTCCGCCTAGGACAAACAATACTGACTGAGGCTCAGTAAACCCTGAAAAATAGTGAAAATAACTATCTGAACGATAAGGGTAATGACTGTCTCGATTTCTAGTTGCCTCGTGAGCATTGAAAATAACTGCTACGCCATCGCCAATTTTTTCGATTAACGCGCTTCTTCTTTTTTTAAATTCTTGATAATTTTTATGGTTCATTTTTGGTTAACTTTTCAATTCTTCTTTTAGAAAAAGATTAACTTCATTTAATCTCTCTGGCGTTCCTATATCAAACCAAAGCCCTTGATGTGCTTCACCGCTAATACATTTCGCACTAATTAATTTTTTAAGTATAGGTGCTAATTTTGCAACGGGCTCTATATTGATATCTTCAAAAATTTTCGGCTGATAAATAGCGATCCCTGAAAATGTGAGCCTTTCTTTTCCCTCTAGCTCAATTTGATTATTTTGTAAAAAAAAATCACCATCAGGATGTTGCTTTGGATTTTTAACCATTACTATGTGACCTTTAGAGCCATTTAAGTTCCTATTTTTTATGGTGGCAAAATTAAAATCAGTATAAATATCTGCATTGACTACTAAAAATGGTTGGTCGCCAATGAGAGGCAATGCTTTTTTAATGCCACCTGCTGTTTCTAGCGGAGATCCTTCTCTAGAATAGGTAATTTTAAGATTCCATCTTGAACCATC
>RFPQ01000244.1 GCA_009926035.1 Betaproteobacteria bacterium | reverse complement strand
AACATTAAAGCTGCAAGCATCGAAACTAAAATCATATTCGCATATTCCGCTAAGAAAAATACTGCGAAAGCCATACCGGAATATTCCACATGGAATCCAGCGACAATTTCAGATTCACCTTCAGCCACATCAAAAGGCGCTCGATTTGTTTCTGCTACAGCACTAATAAAGTAAATAATAAATAAAGGAAATAAAGGCCAGATATACCAATGCCAGAAACCCCCCTCCTGCCCCATGACAATTTTGCCTAAATTTAAACTATTGGCACACATTAAAACGCCTACTAGCGTAAATCCCATAGCAATTTCATAAGACACAATCTGCGCCGCAGAACGTAGACTTCCTAAAAATGCATACTTAGAATTTGAAGCCCATCCTGCAATAATCACTCCATAAACTGCGATAGATGTCATAGCTAAAATATATAAAAGACTTGCATCAATATCTGCAATCACTAAATTAAGATCAAAAGGGATAACAGCCCAGGCAGCAAAAGCTGGCGCAATTGCTAAAATAGGTGCCAAGAAAAATAAAACTTTATTTGATGCTGTAGGGAGAATAATTTCTTTAAATAAAAGTTTTAAGGCATCAGCAATTGGTTGAAGCAATCCAAAATAACCTACACGATTAGGTCCAATACGCACTTGCATATAGCCAATGACTTTTCTTTCAAAATAGGTGAGATAAGCCACCGATATCATCAAAGGCAAAACGACAGCTACAATTTTTAAAAGTATCCATAATGTTTTGGCAATATCAGGCCACCAAGCTCCAAAGAAAGACGACATCAAAGCATCCATCTTTAAGATGCGCTCCTTGAAGTTATTTTTTTAACGATAACATCGCCATAAATATCAGATAGATTCGCCGTTTCATCGATACCACTTGGTATATAAATAGATCCTTCTGGAATACTTACATCTTCTATCACGACAAGATTAATCGATTGCTTACCTTGTGTAATTTTAATTCTGTCATTTCCTTTAAGTCTTAATGACTTCATCTCTATCGGGTTTAATTTCACAAACGCTTTTGATTTTTGAATCGCTGTTTGAAGAGAGAAGGCTCGTCTTGTAATAGGATCCATACGATATTGATGTGTCTCGCCAATGCGCGAGAATTGCATAGGCTTAGTGAGACGTATTTTGTAATCATTTGTAATATCAATTGCATTGGAAAGCTCTTTTGAGATGAATTGATTTTTAGATTTCATATGCGCTTCTTTGACATCTAAACTCGATTCATAATCAAATCCTTTCAAGTCGAGATGATTAGCTAATACCCTTAATACTTTCCAGGCTGGTCTCGATTGACCTAAAGATTGGGTCACAGCCGCATAACTTTGTACTCGGCCTTCCATGTTAATAATCGTACCGGATGATTCTGTAAATGGTGAGACCGGTAGAAGTACATCTGCATTTTTAAGATATTTCGAATTGTAAGTACTTAATGCTACTGTAAAGTCTGAAGAAACAATTGCATCTTGCATTAATTGTGCATTCGATGTGTCTAG
>RFPQ01000243.1 GCA_009926035.1 Betaproteobacteria bacterium | reverse complement strand
ATAATAAAAAGATAACTGCCAAACATACCAACATCATCAGTAGGTTTAGCAATCGAAAGGCTTACATAAAGCCATTCTTTAACATTTAATTTTTGAAGTTGTTTAAGCATAGCTATGGGCTCGCTTCGAGCGATCAAAGGGCACCAACACATATAAATACCTGTTTCAAAACGCTTCAAACTGTCTTTTAGAGACTCCACCACTTTAAGGTAATCATTTTTAATTTCATAAGAAGGGTCGGTTAAAACAAGTGCTCTTTTTGGAGGTGGGGGAATGAGCGCCTTTAATCCCTGAAAGCCATCTTCACCATAGATTTTAGTATTTTGTTTTTTGCCTAAAGCATGAAGCAATGAAGTTAAATCAGTAGGGTGCAATTCAAAGAGCCTGATTCTATCTTCATGGGATAGTATTTGGCTCGCAATCCAGGGAGAGCCAGGATATTGTTTTAATTGATCGCCACCGTTGAGATTTCGGATAATTTCAATATATTTTGCCAAAGCTAGTGGCTTTTTTTCATCATGAAAAATCTTACTTATGCCATCTAGGTGCTCAGATGTTTTGTTAGAAAACTCACTTTCAAGCGAATACTTGCCTGCACCTGCGTGCGTATCAATAAACCAATAGGGTTTATTTTTCTGTTTGAGGTAATCCAAGATCAGTGTCAGCACAATATGCTTTAGCACATCAGCATGATTACCTGCGTGAAAGCCGTGTCGATAACTAAGCATGGATAGAGGTCATGATGAACATGGGCTATTATAGAGTTTATAAATAAAATACGTGAATTCTCACGATATAAAATAATGACACAATATAAAGAAGACTGTAGAGAATGCCCTCGGCTTGCTATATTTTTAGACCAAGTTAAATTAGAGCAGCCCAGTTATTTTTGTAAGCCAGTGCCGCCATTTGGGGACACATCAATTCGTTTATTGGTTGTGGGTTTAGCGCCTGGCATGCATGGAGCCAATAGAACAGGCAGGCCATTTACAGGTGATTATGCAGGGATTCTTTTATATAAAGCGTTATTTCACTTTGGGTTTTCAAATCAACAAGAGTCAACCGCAGCAGATGATGCATTAAGACTCATTGATTGCAGAATTACAAATGCAGTGAAATGTTTACCTCCGCAAAATAAACCTGAACCTAAAGAAATAAAACAATGTAATCACTATTTAAAATCTGAATTAACTTCACTGCAACCACATACATTAATACTAGCTTTAGGGAATATTGCACATCAGTCCGTTCTATCAGCTTTTGAATTAAAAAAATCTGATTATGTATTTTCTCATGGCGCTCGCCATGACTTGCCTAATCAATTAGTTTTGTATGATAGTTATCATTGCAGTCGATACAATACGCAGACGAAAAGACTTACCGAAGAAATGTTTTTTAGTGTTTTTCAATCAATCAAAAAAGAAATGGAGAGTTAAATATGCCTTATATCAATATTAAATTAGCAGGAACATTAAACCGCGATCAAAAAGAAACAATTGCAAAAGAAATCACGAC
>RFPQ01000242.1 GCA_009926035.1 Betaproteobacteria bacterium | reverse complement strand
AGTCGAAATGAAAGCATCAATGCTGTTTGGTTTATTACAGCAGCTATCTGTGTATTCATGATTGCCTACAGATTTTATGCAAGCTGGATTGCGGCAAAAGTTTTAGTTATTGACGAACACAAAAAAACGCCAGCTTTAAGACTAAGAAATGATAAAGATTTTATTCCTACAAATAAATGGATTGTATTTGGCCACCATTTCGCCGCTATAGCAGGACCGGGGCCTCTTGTCGGCCCTACATTAGCCGCACAGTTTGGTTATCTTCCAGGAATGTTATGGATACTCATAGGTGCTGTATTGGGGGGCGCCGTCCAAGATATGACTACACTATTTTTTTCGATGAGACGTAACGGAAAAAGCTTAGGGCAAATGGCAAGAGATGAGATTGGTGTGATTGGCGGAACTGCTTCATTGATTGGTACTTTTTTAATCATGGTTATTTTGATTGCCGTTTTAGGATTGGTAGTTGTAAATGCTATGAAACATAGCCCTTGGGCAACATCAACAGTTGCTGCAACTATACCCATAGCAATTTTTATTGGTATTTACTTAAGATCCATCAGATCAGGAAGAGTGCTTGAAGCATCTTTAATTGGATTTGGATTATTGCTTCTAGCTGTTTTTGCTGGAGGTTTAATTGATCATTCGCAAACCTTAAGAGCTTATTTTGATCATGACAGTTTGACATTGGCGTGGGCCGTTATTTTTTATGGCTTTGCAGCAGCAGTTCTTCCGGTTTGGCTTTTGTTAGCGCCCAGAGACTATTTATCGACTTTTGTAAAATTGGGCACAGTGATTGTTTTAGCTGTTGCAATTATGACATTGCAACCGGAGATTAAAATGCCTGCATTAACTCAATTTACTGACGGCACAGGCCCTATTTTTGGGGGAAGCCATAGCATGCGGTGCTATTTCAGGATTTCATTCTTTAATAGCGTCAGGTACAACTCCTAAATTATTAGATAATGAAAAATACATTCCTATGATTGGCTATGGAGCGATGCTTCTGGAATCTTTCGTGGCGATTATGGCCTTGATAGCTGCAACAGTATTAGAACCAGGTATCTTTTTTGCAATTAATAGCCCTGTGGGTGTGGTTGGAGCAGAAACTGTGGGAGCCATTCAAAAAATCAATTCCTGGGGATTTAAAGTTACAGTTGAAGAAATGGAATTACTTGCAAGAAATATGGGCGAAACATCGCTTTTTGCAAGAACAGGCGGTGCGCCTTCATTGGCAGTAGGCATGGCAAACATATTTGGCAAAGCTTTTGGTACAAATTTATTAGCGATGTGGTATCACTTTGCCATTATGTTTGAAGCAATATTTATTCTAACCACGCTAGATGCAGGCACTCGAGTTGGAAGATTTATGTTGCAAGACATGATCGGTAATATTTATCCGAAGTTAGGACAAACATCATGGATGCCATCTATTATTTTAAGTAGCGCAATTGTTGTAAGTTGTTGGGGATATTTTTTATACATTGGTGTGATAGATCCCAATGGCGGGGTAAATATTTTAT
>RFPQ01000241.1 GCA_009926035.1 Betaproteobacteria bacterium | reverse complement strand
ATTCTGATTCAAAGTATATTAGCCCATCCTTTGTTAAATGGTTAGCTAATTGAGGAAATAATTTATCTTCCCAGCTTTCATTGAAAGGAGGATCACAGAAAATAATATCAAACTTAGCATTGTTCTTCTGAAGAAATACAAGTGCATCCATAAAATGAAGTTGAGCTTTCTCTGCCTGAAGAAGCTTTTTATTTTCCTGAATCATTTTAAAAACTTGGGGAGATTTTTCAATCATTACTACACTTGAAGCACCTCTTGAAAGAGATTCAAAACCAATGACGCCCGATCCCGAAAAGAGATCTAAACAAACCTTACCGGTTAGATCTTGATCCAACCAATTAAATAAAGTCTCTCTAACTCTAATTGGAGTAGGTCTTAATCCGGGAGTATCGACAAAAGAAACATTTTTTCTTTTCCATTGTCCGCCAATAATTTTGACTTGATTTCTGAGTATCTTCAAAAACTACTCTGCACCTACGATAATGGTTGTGAGTTTATTGGGATCAATTTTATTTTTAAATGCCGTTTTTATTTGATCAATAGTTACTTTATTAATCTCATTTATATAATTATCTATATATGAAATTGGAAGCTTATAAAAAGCGATCATGCTTAAGTATTCTAAAATTTTTGCATTGCTATCAAGCCTTAAGGGGAATCCGCCAACTAAATTTTGTTTAGCAGCAATAAGCTCTTTTTCAGTAGGGCCTTCATCGATAAATCTTTTAATAGTGGAATTTACAATGCTAAGAGCCTCCTCAGCTTGCTCTTTTTTTGTTTGCAAACCAATCTCGAGGGGACCTTCAACATACAATGGCTTAAAATAACTATACACACTATAAACTAACCCTTTTTTCTCTCTAACCTCTTCGGTGAGCCTTGAAACAAAACCACCTCCGCCTAAAATATAATTTCCGACATACAAAGGAAAATAATCTCTTTCGCCCCGTTTTAATACTGGCATACCCATTAATATATGAGCCTGTTTTGCAGGGTGCTGTATTTTTTTAACCCCTGCATAATTTTGATCTGTGACAGAAGCTATATTGTGTTTTACATTCCCCTGAGGCAACCCTTGACTAATGGACTCACTTATTTTTTTTGCCTCGTCAGCGCTCACATCTCCAACAATCACGATTGAGGGCTTCAGATGATAAATAATAATTTTTATAAAATTGTTTTAAATCGGCTTGATTCAGCTTCTGCAAAGTATCTATATTTCCAGCTTCATCATGCGCGTAGGGATGATCGCCATATAAAGATTTCATGAATGCTAAATTAGCAATCGTTTCTGGCTGCGTCATAGACTGTTTAATACTTGCGATAATTCTATCCCTTTCCCTATTTAATACCGGAATAGGAAAATCAGGTGCATGTATCACATATTTAAATAGTGCAAGTGCTTTGTCTTTCTGCACAGGGGAACTCAAAGTTCTTAATTTAAAGTAAGCTCTATCGAGATCAACATCTCCGCCAATTGCTGCGCCAATATCTGAAAATTGATTGGCTAATTTTTCTTCATTTATA
>RFPQ01000025.1 GCA_009926035.1 Betaproteobacteria bacterium | reverse complement strand
TTTAGACATCTTATTACAAATCATATTGAACGAATTAAAGATTTACACAAAGAAGATAATCAATTGAATCGAGCTACGCATTTTTATAATGATGAATGGAAGATTGTAATTAATGCATTTAAGACTCAAGATAAACATACCATTCCATCCAAAATATCAATATCCCAAGGTACATTCAATTTTAATTTTATTGTAGAAGAGATTATTAACATTGCAGGCAAATGAACTTATAGGTATGGGTTTTAAGGAGTTTTTAGCGCCTGCTAAATTAAATCTATTCCTCCATGTCGTTAGCAAGCGAACTGACGGCTATCACAATATTCAAACAGTTTTCCAGCTTATCAGCCTTTATGATCATATTTTTATTAAAACAAATACATCTGGGAATATTCGTCGCATTTCAGGTCACCATGCAATTCAGGAATGTGATGATTTAACAATTAAAGCGGCTCAAATATTAAAGCCTTTTTGTGAGAATCAGTCGGGAGCAGATATTTTTATTAAAAAAAATATTCCAATGGGGGGTGGCCTTGGCGGTGGAAGTTCAGATGCTGCTACAACGCTTATTGCTTTAAATGCCCTATGGCAATGCCATCTAAGTCAAAAAAAGCTTCAAGAATTAGCCATTAAATTAGGGGCTGATGTCCCTTTCTTTGTTTTTGGCCAAAATGCTTGGGCTGAAGGTATAGGCGAAAAACTTACGCCTTTCTCTATCACAATGCGAGATTACCTTGTTATAGCGCCGAATGAGACGGTTTCTACAAGAGAGGTTTTTGAGTCACTTGAATTGACAAAAGACCGGATTCCATTGAAAATAGCAAGCTTTTCCAATGAATTGGACCTAAAAAATTTGGCCAACGACTTAGAAAAAGGAGTCCTAAAAAAATTTAAAGGCATTGCCCTTGTTTTTGATTGGTTAGAGCAATTTGGCCAGGCAAAAATGACAGGCTCAGGATCATGCATCTTTATCCCTTTAAATTCGATAGATATTGGCAAAGAAATTTTAGAAAAAAAGCCTCAAGACACAGAAGGCTTCATAGTTAAAGGATTAAATAGCCACCCGCATTTGAATTTAATGCTGGGAACATAATAACCATAGGGGAGTCGCCAAGCTGGTTAAGGCACTGGATTTTGATTCCAGCATGCGAAGGTTCGAATCCTTCCTCCCCTGCCATTTTTAAATAGACCGCTCATAATTAGGACAGAGATTTTGGACAATAATAGTGTCATGATATTTACAGGGAATGCCAATCCTCTTCTTGCTGAGCAAGTGGCTGGTAACTTAGGCATTCATCTTGGGCGTGCCGATGTAGGTCGTTTTAGCGATGGCGAAGTTATGGTTGAGCTTCTTGAAAATGTTCGCGGTAGAGATGTTTTTGTTCTTCAATCTACAAGCCATCCTACTAACGATAACTTAATGGAAGTTATGGTGATTGTAGATGCCTTAAGGAGATCTTCCGCATCAAGAATTACAGCGGCAATTCCTTACCTTGGATACTCAAGACAGGACAGAAGACCAAGATCGGCTCGCGTTGCAATTACTGCGAAAGTTGTAGCAAACATGCTAACAAGTGTTGGTGTAAATAGACTCCTTACTATGGATCTACATTCCGACCAAATTCAGGGATTTTTTGATATTCCTGTAGATAATATATATGCAACACCTGTACTTCTCAAAGATTTGCTTGAACAAAATCATAAAAATCTTGTGGTGGTTTCACCTGATGTAGGTGGTGTTGTAAGAGCAAGAGCTTGCGCTAAACAATTAGGCTCCGATCTTGCAATTATTGACAAACGTAGGCCCAAGCCCAACGTGTCTAAAGTGATGAATATTATTGGTGAAGTGGAAAATAGAAGCTGCGTCATTATTGATGACATGGTTGATACTGCAAATACACTTTGTGAAGCTGCAGCTGCTCTAAAAAAGAATGGTGCTATCAAAGTGGTAGCTTATGCAACGCACCCGATTCTTTCAGGGGACGCCACAAAAATTATTACCGAATCTGAATTAGATGAATTAGTTGTAACAAATACCATTCCACTAAGTAAGGCGGCAATGGCATGTAAAAAAATTAGACAGCTTAGTGTTGCTGAGCTTTTGGCAGAAACAATTCGTCGAATAAGCCAAGGCGACTCCGTAAGTTCTCTTTTTATGGAATAATGAATTTGGTCATGTTGGCCAATAAACTGCTGCAGTCTGGTCGCGGAATGCAGATTTAAATTAAGGAGTAGTAAATGAAAATTGAAATTAGTGCAACAAAACGTGATGTGAAAGGTACGGGTGCGAGCCGCCGTCTTCGCCACGCTGGAAGTGTTCCTGGAATTTTATATGGTGGCGGCAAAGAGCCTATCTCTCTTGACCTTGAACAAAAATCTTTATTTCTACAATTTAGACATGAAGCATTTCATGCATCGATCTTAACGCTTAATTTAGAAGGCAATAAAGAGTCTGTCTTATTAAGAGATTATCAAATGCATCCTGTAAGAAATACAATTCAGCATATTGATTTTCAACGCGTTAATGAGAATGAAAAAATTCACGTCAAAGTGCCATTCCACTTTATTAATGCCGAAGTTTCTCCGGGCGTTAAACTTAACGGTGGTATTGTTTCGCATATCATGACTGAAGCAAATATTTCTTGCTTACCAAAAAATCTTCCTGAATTTATTGAAGTTGATTTGGCGACAATTGATATTGGTCAATCAATCCATTTATCAGAAATTAAAATGCCTGATGGTGTGGAGTTTGTTCAACTTGCACATGGTAACGACGCAGCAGTAGCTTCTGTTGCCAAACCAAGAGCAGTGGTTGAAGAAGTTGCCAAACCTGCTGAAGGCGCTGCTGAAGCAGCGGCTCCAGCATCTGAAGGCGCTAAAACAGCTGATGCAGCAACAGCTGAAGACGCTAAATCAGATAAAGCTAAGTAATTTAACTTTGATATGAATAAGGCGCACTTTTTAAAATCAAGTGCGCCTTATTTTTTCATATGAGCCAAATTAAATTATTTATAGGCCTTGGAAATCCTGGCGAAAAATATTCCGATACCAGACATAATGCAGGATTCTGGTGGATTGATATTGTTGCTCATCAACAGAATATTAATTTGCAAAATAGTGATAAATTTTTTTCAAGTATTGGAAAATCTTCTAATGCAGAAGAATTTTATGTCGCAAAGCCCAATACTTTTATGAATGATAGTGGCAAAGCACTTGCAGCAATTGCAAAGTTTTACAAAATAAATCCAAATGAAATTCTGGTCATTCATGACGATCTTGATATAGATGTCGGACAAGCCAAATTAAAATTTGGTGGTAGTCACGGAGGGCATAATGGACTCAAAAGTATATTTGCTTGTATTGGTTCGCAGGATTTTTGGCGCTTGAAAATTGGGATTGGCCACCCAGGCGAGAAACATTTAGTTGTAGATTATGTATTAAAAAATCCTTCATCTAAAGAGAGAGATTTCATTGATGAATCTATAGAAAGAAGCAGTCAACTTTTTAATGAAATTGCATCGGGTCAATTTGAAAAAGCGATGCTCAATCTTCATACCAATAAATAAAGAAAAAATAAATTATGAAATGTGGAATTGTTGGATTACCTAACGTTGGAAAATCAACGCTATTCAATGCGATTACTAAAGCTAGTATTGCTGCAGAAAATTACCCTTTCTGCACTATCGAACCCAATATTGGAATTGTAGAAGTACCGGACCCTAGAATTGAAAAACTCATAGCCATTGTTAATCCAGAAAAAATCCAACCAGCTATAGTTGAATTTGTTGACATTGCAGGCCTTGTGGCTGGCGCATCTAAAGGCGAAGGTCTTGGTAATAAATTTTTAGCAAATATTAGAGAAACTGACGCTATTGTCCATGTAGTTCGTTGCTTCCAAGACGATAACATTGTTCATGTCTCTGGAAAGGTAGACCCTCTTTCTGATATTGAAGTCATTAATACAGAGCTTATTTTGGCTGATATGGAAACGGTAGATAAAACACTGCAGCGTGAAAATAAAAAAGCAAAATCTGGCGATAAAGAAGCTATTCAGCTTGTATCAATTCTCACAAAAATTTCAGCTCATCTTGACCAAGGAAAATTGGTAAAAAATTTAAATCTAGACGAGGATGAGCTAAAGCTCATCAAACCTTTATGTTTAATTACGGTCAAGCCCGTCATGTTTGTAGCCAATGTCAATGAAACAGGCTTTACTAATAACCCTATACTCGACTCACTTAAGGCTTTAGGTGAAAAAGAAAATCTTCCTGTTATTTCTATTTGTGCAAAGATTGAAGCAGAGATTGCTGATCTAGAAGATGAAGATAAGGCTATATTCTTAAGCGAGCTGGGATTAGAAGAGCCAGGTCTTGATAGGGTAATTAGATCAGCTTATGCCTTGCTAGGATTACAAACTTACTTCACTGCAGGTGTTAAAGAAGTTAGGGCATGGACCGTAAAAAAAGGTGCGACTGCACCTGAGGCTGCAGGCGTTATTCATACCGACTTTGAAAAAGGCTTTATTCGAGCTGAAGTTATTTCTTACAATGATTTCATTACTTACAACGGCGAACAAAAATCTAAGGAAGCTGGGAAAATGCGTTTAGAAGGCAAGGAATACATCGTTCAAGATGGGGATGTGATGCATTTTAGATTTAACGTCTAATATCAGCCTTTGACTTTAGGTATTTAAAAAAATATAATTCAACGCTTTATTTTGTTTCATAAATGGTGATGTAGCTCAGCTGGTTAGAGCGCAGGATTCATAATCCTGAGGTCGAGAGTTCAAGTCTCTCCATCACCACCATCTTTTAAAGATTTAAATCGGTTTTATATGGCGCTCTTTCATTAAGTTCGTTTGTATATTGATCAATTCCATTCTTTTCTCTTCTTAAAAAATCTTTAATTGCATACTCAAATTTTTCATCAAAGATTCGATGAAATGAAAATGTATTGAATGGCTCAAAGCCTCTAGCAAGTTTATGCTCCCCCTGCGCTCCCCCTTCGAATACAACTATTCCATTTTCAATACAAAATTCCTGGCCTTGGTAATATGAAAGTTCAAAATGCAAGCCAGGATAAAAGGATTTTGACCCCCAATATCTTCCATACAAATTTTTATCATCATAAATAAAAAACGATCCCGCAACAGGTATATCGCCCTCATAAGCCAATATCAATAATACATTCTCAGACATGCTTTCTCTGATAAGGCTAAAAAAATTTCTTGTGAGGTATGGATTTGAATGATGTTTTTGATAGGTATTGCAGTAACAAGCGTAAAAAAAATCCAGATCTGCTTCTATAATTTCTGGGCCTTTTATTTTTTTAATTTTAAGGCCCAAGCCCTGAATTTTTTTTCTTTCTTGTTTTATTTTTTTTCGCTTATCGTGAGAAAGTTGAGATAGGAATTCTTCAAAATTTTTATAACTTTTGTTAAGCCACTTAAATTGCACGCCTTTTCTTGGTATCCATTTTGTATCTTGATATATACCTCCCTCGCTCTCATCACAAAACAAAATGTGACTTGATGATATTTTATTTTCGTAAGCTAGCTCTTCTATTTGCGCAACTATATTTTTTTTAATTGACGCATCTAATCCAAAAACTCTTGGTCCAGTAGCTGGAGTAAATGGTATGCATGAAACAACTTTTGGATAATAGCTTCCCCCATATTTTTGATACGCTTCCGCCCAAGACCAATCAAATACATATTCGCCGTAAGAGTGCTGTTTTAAAAACATAGGTGAAGCACCAATGATACTTCCTTGATGAGTGACGATTGCCGGGAAGGGATGCCACCCTGTGCTTCCCCCTATTGAATGGGACGCTTCAAGTGATTGAAAAAATTCAAGCTTTAAAAAAGGATTTGATTTTATAAGATCATTCCATTCTTTTTTATTAATATTTTTAAAGCTAGATTGAAATTCTATGCGCGCCATAGCGATCTATTTTAACGAAGATTCACTAAGGGGAAAATTTATATGGGTATTTTAGTACTTGACGAGGCTTGGTTATTTTTACGTTTGTTAGTATCTAAGTAATTTTTTTGAAATTCTTTTGCCAAGAAAGCAAGTTCATCTAAGGATATAACTTCATTTTCGTCGAGATCGAGTCGATTAAACTGACGGGCCACCTGGGGTAAGCATTTTGTCGTTTCCGAAAGATCGAGTGTATTATCATTGTCCTCATCACAAGCAATAAAACGTGACTCTAAGCCTTTTAACATTTCCCTCTGTTTCTCTTCAATAAGGCTACTTTCCTTACCTGAAGATTTTGCGTACGCAGCAAGTGCGCGTCTAATCCTTGCTCGCTCTTCTGGTGATAAAGCGTTACTTTCTTTTAATTTATTAAGCTCGGTAGCAACCGATGAATTGCTTTCTGATTCTGCTTTTGGGGCTTGATTATTTACTCCAGCAAACACCTCTAAAGAGAGCCCAAAAACCGCAGCAAAACAAAATAAAAAAGGTTTTAAAAAATTATGCAATTGATTGATTTTCATCTGGAAAGGTCTGTTATCTTCAAGCCTAAATGTAAATACTTTATTACAAAAAAATGCATATTTGTTTCTATTTGTAACAATAGATCATATTTAGTTTGATGTAAACTGATACATTAAGTTCATTTCGTACTAACTAATTTAAATTAAACTCATGGCAATGAATCCAGCATCCATTTTAATTGTTGATGATGATCCAAAAATAAGAGATCTCACAAGTCAATATCTTATTGACCAAGGCTTGAATGTTCATACAGCCAATGGCGGCAAGGAAATGGATTTATTTATTGCTAACCACCAAGTTAGCCTCATTATCCTAGACCTTATGATGCCGGAAGAAAGTGGGCTTGCTATATGTCAAAGATTGAGAGGCTCAGGAAATTTCACTCCTATTATCATACTCACGGCAAAAGGAGATGAAATTGATCGCATTGTAGGCTTGGAAATGGGGGCAGATGATTATGTATCAAAACCATTTAACCCTCGAGAGCTTTTGGCACGTATTAATGCCGTATTAAGACGAAATGAATTAAAACAAACCCAAAACTCAACTACTGAAAACTTAGCGTTTGGTCCTTTTGTATTTAGTTCAGACACAAGAAGTCTCACAAAAAACGGGGCTCCTATTAGCATTACATCTGGTGAATTTGAATTATTAAAAGTATTTATTGATCATCCTCGCCAGCCCTTGTCTCGTGATCAAATTATGCAATTAGCAAAGGGTCGTGAACTTGATGTTTTTGATAGAAGTATCGATGTTCAAATCTCAAGATTAAGAAAAATTCTAGAAGAAGATCATACAAGCCCCAAATTTCTTCAGACTATGTGGGGCTTCGGGTATATCTTTGTTCCAGATGGTGATACTGCACATTGAAATTTATTCCCAATACACTTCTTGCTAGATTTCTTATTCTTATCGCAACAGTGCTTATCATTGCGCAGATTGTATCAATCCGCATATTTGATTATTTCGAAAGAGGTCCCAGAGCCGAAGCGGTAGCTCAAGAAATTGAAACGGTGGTTAATTTTACAAGAGCTTCTCTTATATCATCAAGAGAAGATAAAAGACTTGAGCTTCTGTCAGAGTTATCCACCAAAGGCGACGTCAGAATTTACCCTGCATATTATTTCGAGGATATTGAACCTCTAGCTCCAGATCCTTTCTTGCAAGTTGTTGTAGAAAAGTTAAAAGAAAGACTCGGTGAAAATACAATTGTAATTACCGATCACTATGGCATCCCGGGTCTTTGGGTAAGCTTCTCTATTGATCAAGATGAATTTTGGGTGGTAATTCCTACGCCAGGTGATAGGCCTTTCCCGTGGCATTGGATTGGTTGGGGAATCATTGTTGCTGGCCTTTCAATTATTGGCTCATACGCTACTGCAACAAGGATTAATCGGCCTTTGAATCTCTTAATTCAAGCCACAGAACAACTAAAAAAAGGTGAGTTTCCCAAAAAACTTCCTTTAGATAGTGTGACTGAATTTCAAGCCATGAGTCAGACATTTAACGAAATGGCGGAAGGCCTTAATAAGGTAGAACAAGAAAGAAAACTTCTTCTCGCAGGCATCTCACATGATGTAAGAACTCCGCTCACGAGACTTAGAATTGCTATCGAAATGCTTCCGGAAAAAATAGCTGTCAAACTTAAAAAAAGTATGGAAGAGGATATAACTGAAATAGACAGTATTCTTAACCAATTCATGGATTACGTTCGCGGCTTTGATCAAGAAAGCAAAATATTAACAAATTTAAATGATTTTTTTAGCCACATAAAAGAACAACACAAAATACTTAATCACAATATTGTTTTGGTAAGTAATCTTAAAATACCTATTTTTTATGACATCAGGCCCGTTTCATTTAGAAGACTATTTGATAATTTAATCAATAATGCGTTCTCATATTCAAAAGGAGAAGTATTAATTACACTTAAAAAAAATAAGGACAGCATTACGATTAGTGTCCTAGACGACGGTCCTGGTATACCACCTCAAGAAATTAAGCGCCTTCTTAAGCCCTTTGAGCGTTTGGATGAAGCCAGGGGAAATAGCGAAGGTTGCGGCCTGGGTCTTGCCATAGCAGAACGTATTACTCAGTCACATGA
>RFPQ01000240.1 GCA_009926035.1 Betaproteobacteria bacterium | reverse complement strand
TATTTGATTTTTAATGTTACTTTTTTGAAGAAGATGAATTGTTGAACCGCCAGCACCAATAAAAATAAATTTTGCATTTACTAAAAACGTATCCTTGCTTTTTATGTTGAATATTTTTATATCCCAAGTTTGATCTTTTTTTTGTGATATAGATTTAATCTCATTATGAGTATGCACAGAAAATTTTTTACTCTTTGATAAAATTTTTAACATTTCATAACTTAATGATTCAAAATTTACGTCGCTACCATATTCATATTTTGTCATGGCGACTTCATCATTTATTTCACCGCCAATAAGAGGAGCCCATTTTTTAATGGTTTCTTTATTGCGAGAAAACTCCATTCCTTTAAATGAAAGTGTTTTACTAAGCGCTTCGTATCTTTTCTTTAAAAAAGAGATATTTTTTTCGCCTTTAACAAAACTAATATGAGGAACTTGGGTAATAAATGATTTTGGCTTAAAAGCTTTATATTTTCTTGCTAAAAAACTCCAGAATTGAAGAGATACTTCAAATTCTCTATTAATTTTTAATGCTCTTTCGATATTAACTTCTTTATGCTTATTTAAAGGGGTGTAGTTAAGTTCACAGAAGCCAGCATGACCTGTCCCAGCATTATTTATGGATTGAGTGCTCTCTTGCGCACAAGAGGAAAGTTTTTCATAAATCGTAATGTTTATGTTGGGATCTAGTTCTTGAATTAATTTTGCTAATGTGACACTCATAATGCCGCCACCTATGCAAACAACATCTTTTTTTATAGTCACCATCTATTGATCTAAATCCTTTAAATTTATTTTTTTGATTTTATTAGTTGTTATAATCTATTGAAATAATCTACCTTTAAATTAACTATTAGTCACTAAATTAATGTCTAGACTCTCTGTCATTATCATTACAAAGAATGAATCTGAAAATATAGCGGATTGTATTAAGAGCGCTAATTTTGCTGACGAAGTTGTTGTTTTGGATTCAGGTAGTTCTGACGATACCAATTCTATAGCAAAGAAATTAGGCGCTAAAGTTTTCAATAAGCCCTGGAAGGGTTATGGCCAACATAAAAATTTAGCTATTCAATTAGCTAAGCACGAATGGATATTTTCTTTAGATGCAGATGAGCGAATTACACCAAATCTTAAGCGAGAGATTTTAAAAACAATAAATCATTCCAATTTAAATGTTTATGATGTTCCTCGTCGTTCTTTGTTTGTTTCTAGATTTATAAAGCATTCTGGCTGGCACCCGGATAGAACAAAAAGACTTTTTAAAAAAGGTAGCGCTAGATTTTCAGAGCATCATGTTCATGAGCATATTATAACTAAATGCGAGATCGGACACTTAACTGAATCTCTTATTCATTATTCATATAGAGATTTTGAAACCGTTTTGAAAAAGATCAATGTCTATTCAAGCCTGGGTGCTAGGGATCTTAAAAATAGAGGCAAGAAGGGCAGTCTTAAAAAAGCAATTTTTCATGCAATTTGGGCTTTTATTAGAACCTATTTTTTAAGGCTGGGTTTTCTGGACGGCCGTGAAGGC
>RFPQ01000239.1 GCA_009926035.1 Betaproteobacteria bacterium | reverse complement strand
CATGGATTTTTACATCAGCAACACTGGCTGTAAAAACTAACTTTGATCATTTCAAAAATCAGCTGGGTTTGATGGATGCGGATTCGGTTTCTAAAGAGAGCCCATTTAATTATGCTGAAAAAGCCTTGCTCTATGTGCCTAAATCGATGCCGGATGCCAATCACGAGAATTTTAATTTCGCAGTCGTGAATCAGATCTATCCTTTTATTAAAGCTAGTAAAGGCAGAGCATTTATTCTTTGTACGACATTAAAATCCATGCGGGAAATATTTACATTACTTCAAGACAAAATTGAAACAGACCAATTGGATTATCCAATTTACCTTCAAGGGGATGGCTCAAGAAATCATCTTTTAAATAAATTTAGAGAGCATGGCCACGCAATTCTCATTGGCTCCTTAAGTTTTTGGGAGGGCGTAGATGTGAAGGGAGATGCTTTGTCATTAGTCGTGATAGATAAATTACCATTTTTTTCGCCAGAAGATCCCGTGCTGGCTGCGAGAATTGATAAAATCAACCAAAGTGGCGGAAATGCTTTTATGGAATACCAGCTGCCTAATGCAGTCATTACTTTAAAACAGGGTGCCGGTCGATTAATACGAGATGAGTTTGATAAGGGCGTTCTTGTCATATGCGATACAAGAATTATTGATAAAGCTTATGGAAAAAGAATGTGGCAGAGTCTACCTCCATTTGCTCGAACTCGAAATGATTTAGAAGTCATCCAATTTCTAGAAAAAATTTAATTTATGAAGATTTTGTCCTTAGATACCTCAACCGAATATATGTCTTTAGGTTTGAAGATTCATGAAGATTTTTATTCGATTAATATCAAGGCTGGGCAGACACATTCAGAAATTGTCTTGCCGGAAATAAATAAATTATTAAGTGAACATGAATTAAATACAAAAGATCTTGATGCTATCGCATTTGGCAGAGGGCCAGGCTCATTTACAGGTATTAGAATTGCCTGTGGGATTGCATACGGATTAGGTTATGGCGCCTCAATTCCAGTTATTGGGGTGAATAATCTTTTAGCACTTGCTGATAGCTCTGGTAAAAATAAAGTAATTAGTGTTATTGATGCCAGAATGGGGGAGATATATTTCAGCGCTTATATAAAAGAAGGTAAAACATTTTCAGCGCCTATATTTGAAGGTGTTTATAAGCCACATGAATTACCCCAACTTAAAGAATCAGGCTGGGTCTTGATTGGCAATGCAATCGAAACATATAGGCAAGAAATGAAAGATCACTTTGGCCAACAAATTGATGATCTTATAGAAGGCCCTTATGAAGTGGTCGAATCTATTTCAAAACTCGCAATACCTTTTATTAAAAATAAAATATTCGAGTTAATTCATGCTGAGCCTATTTACTTAAGAAATAAAGTGGCCTATACCACCGAAGAGCGAAAAGCAATAAATGCAATTTAGTGAATTTAAAGAGAATGATTTAAGCGCGATCGGATTGATTGAAAATGAAGTTCATGCTTATCCTTGGACACAAGGTAATTTTTTAGATTCGATAAAATCAAATCAC
>RFPQ01000238.1 GCA_009926035.1 Betaproteobacteria bacterium | reverse complement strand
TTGCCCAATCGCTTAGACATTTTGTTTCCATTCTTATCCAGTACCAATCCATTGGACACGACATTTTTGTAGGCTACTGAATCAAAACAAGCCGTTGCAATGGCATGCAAGGTATAAAACCATCCACGGGTTTGATCCACGCCTTCTGCAATAAAATCGGCAGGAAACGCTTTTCTCTTCTCCTCCATGTAAGTGTTATCTACGTTGTAAGTGTGTACCTCAATAGCCATAATTGTTCTTCTTGTTGTTGTTGTAAACATGCATAATAATTATAAATATAATTCCATTTCAATTTTTTTTAGGGAAGGATGCTGTCCACAATTACCCTCCTGCTTCCCAAAGACAGGAGAGATTACTAGGGAACCATTTTTCCATTCAAAAATACAATAAAAAAAGTGCATGTGCATGTGCAGTGAGTGCTATGTATATGCAGTGAGTGCTATGTATATGTAATTTACATACCTCCTATTTCAATAAAAGATGGCTCATGAATATTTAAATTTTGTATTCCGTAGATATCGAAATCGCAACAAACTCTTCGTTCTTTATATGTTCTTGGACTGAATGGGTCATCTTGAAAATCACTATCTTCATCGCTATAGTTGTAATCCTCACGTTTTCTCTTGATTGAATAGTAATCTGTCATTAGACTTTGCTTTTTATCTTTTATAATCCCATATTTAGAAGCTGCTTTCCAATAATCCTCGCCATAATCAATAAACAATTCGGTATTGGGATAGATATTTCTAGATGCAATAAACACTATATGAACTTCTTGGTGTTTCTTGTATTCGTGTAAATGATACTTCACGTGCACATTTGGATTATCCGAATGGTTTAATATTGACATCATTGATTGACATTTTGAACCATCTATGTAAAAATCTTTCAATCCATATGCAAAGTCATAACGCCAATCGTCTCCTTCATCTCGTTCCGATTCATGTTTAAGAGTACCAAAATAACAACCTATTTTTGTACCTTTTTCAATAAACTTTATTGCTCGAACACCTTTTCCCATGTTTGGGGTATTAAATATCTCACAATAGTTGTTTGAATTTGGGCATGGATAAGATGCTAATGGATTTTGTATCAAGTCGTTTTTAATAAAATCCTTCAATACCTGTTCGTCTAGAAAGTATTCTAACTCTTTCATATCATAATCATGTGGAGCCTTGAAAATTTCAGCCAAATATTGCGACTGTTCCTTTGTATCTTCACTGTAAAATTCTAACATATTCCTAATTGATCCTGCTTACTTGTTTATAATTATAAATATAAATCCATTTCAATTTTTTTTATTCATAAAAAAAAAGGTTTTTTTGTAGGGGGTCACACGCCCATTACACACTGCTCCATTTTCATAGAACAGGAGTGGTGACAGGGCAACATAGATTCCCTACATAGCTACAACACCTTGAAACTATTTTTATCCACAATTTACTGTAGGATTTTATTAAGCTTTTTTGTGGCGAATGAACTGATTTTGAGTAAGTCCTTTACTGAAAAGTTGTGTTTTTCAAACCATTCATCAATATAGTCAACTTTAATATCAATATGT
>RFPQ01000237.1 GCA_009926035.1 Betaproteobacteria bacterium | reverse complement strand
CCTAATATGTTGGAAGATATAGAACCTAGAGATGACATCGTTTTGTCTCCAGGAGATGTTCTCGTAGTATTGGGTATAGCGGATAAACTTAATGCTTTAGAAAAATATGTACTGACTGGCAAATAGAGTATGACAAAAAAAGTTGCTGTCATTGGCGGCGGTATTGTGGGATGTATAACCTCTTTTTTTCTTATTGAAAAAGGATATGAAGTCATTTTGCTTGATCAGAGCGCTGTTGGTCAGGAAGCTTCCTGGGCTGGGGCTGGTATTCTTTCCCCTTTATTGCCTTGGAACTATCAAGACACTGTAAATAATCTTTGTTTTGGTAGCGCTGATTTTTATTATCAACTTTCTGAGACTCTAAAAAAAGATACAGGTATTGATCCTGAATGGATTGAGTCAGGTATGTTGATTTACGATATCAATAACAAGGATTATGCAATAAATTGGTGTCAGAAAAACCATATTGAAGTTCAGCAAGTTCAAATAGAGAAAACCCCATGCTTATTTTTACCCCATGTAGCTCAAATAAGAAATCCTCGTTTACTTAAAGCATTAAAAACATATTTAATTAAAAATAATGTTGTCATGATGGAGCATCTAAAAGTTAGCCCCATTTTAGATTCAAATAATTTTATCCATTGTCTTCAAACTGAGAGTGGTTTTAATTTAGAAGCAGATTATTATGTTGTAGCCTCAGGCGCATGGAGCTCTTCCGTTTTAAATGAAATTGATATGCCAAAAATTAAACCTATCAGAGGACAGCTTATTCAATATCCTGCTATCCAAGAAAAATTGCCATATATTATTTATAAAGACGATTTTTATTTGGTACAAAGACAGGATGGTGTGGTTCTTGCTGGGAGCACAAAAGAAGATGTTGGGTTTGACAAAGGAATTACTGACGAGGCTAGACATTCTCTTCTGCAGAAAGCTGAATTTTTAATGCCAGTTTTAAAAAATTACAATATTGAAAATCAATGGAGTGGTCTAAGACCTGGCTCGGAAGCTAATGTACCTATGATAGAAAAGCATCATAAATATAATAATGTATACTTAAATGTAGGCCATTATCGTTATGGATTAACGATGGCTCCTAAAGCAGCAAGAATAATTAGTGATTTAATAACTTTAAATGGGTAGGTATTATGCGTTTAAGTTTTTTTACAACTTTACTTCTGTTTTTCACGAGCTTTACTGCTATGGCGATTGAAGAACCAGAATTCATTAGCATTGAAAAAAAAGATGCATTTGAAGTAAGAGAGTACCAACCTAAATTAATTGCTCAAGTTCTCGTTACTGGCACATTTGATAGTGCATCAAGTAAAGGATTTCGTTTATTAGCCGATTTTATTTTTGGAAATAATAAAACAAATGAAGGCTCAAAAAAAATTGACATGACTGCTCCGGTAGTTACTCGCGATGCTTCTGAAAAAATTGAAATGACGGCGCCAGTTGTTTCTGAAGAAACTGAAAGAGGCTGGTATATTAGCTTTAATATGCCAAAGCAATATTCAAAAGATAGCCTTCCCGTTCCTAACAATCCAGAAGTGAAAATTATAGATGTGCC
>RFPQ01000236.1 GCA_009926035.1 Betaproteobacteria bacterium | reverse complement strand
ATGATTCCTATTTTATCAAGTATTATTTTTGCTTCACATAAGCGTCCCTCTCATCAAACGCGTTTAAAAGATTTTTTTCTATCTTTCAGTTATGTGGGTGGCGTTTCTTTTACTTATACCTTGATAGGTATTTTTGCAGGATTGTCAGGCAATTTAATTACGTCAAGCATTCAAAGTCCTTTGCTCATGATTGTTCTCGGTGTTGTTTTTATTCTTTTAGCACTTTCTATGTTTGATTTATATGCTCTCAAATTACCTCACTTCATTGAAAATTTTATTGCGACATCTATCCTTCGCGTAGAAGGGGGTAGGTATCTTAACGTATTTATTATCGGAATGATTTCATCACTTGTATTAAGCCCCTGCATTGCACCTCCTCTTGCAGGAGCAATTATCTATATCAATCAATCAAGAGATTTTGTCTTAGGCGGCTTAGCTTTATTTACACTTTCTATTGGCATGAGCATACCGCTTCTTCTCATTGGTATTTTTTCTGATCAATGGCTGCCTAAGCGTGGTCATTGGATGATTATTATTAAAGAGCTGATTGGCTTTATATTAATTGCCATGGGCCTATTTATCATGAGCCCTCTTTTCCCTGAAAATACGGATCAAATTGCTTACAGCGCTTTATTGCTCGCACTCTCTATTTATTTATTTTTTGCAGTTCGTCGCTTCAAATATAAATCGATGTCTTGGGTTCATCTACTGGCCTTTGTAACACTTATTGCTTCGATTTTACTTTTTGGACTAACACTTCAAAAAATGAATATATCTGATGATGAAAATATTTCTATTACCACGAAACCTAATCACGTTTCTGTTTTACCCTTTAAGCAAATTCAAAGTCTTGATGATTTATCTCGCGAACTAAATCAGCGCGATAACAAAATGATCATGCTAGATTTTTATGCGGATTGGTGCGTATCTTGTAAAGAATATGAAAAACTTACTTTCAATAACTCAAAGGTCAAAGAATACCTTAATGAATATAGCTTGCTTCAAGTTGACGTCACTCAAAATACTACTCAACATAAAGCCCTATTAAAATATTTCAATCTTTACGGCCCGCCAGCCATATTATTTTTTGATAAGCAGCATAACGAATTACGAACTTTTAGAATTGTAGGCTTCAAGAATGCATCCCAAATGCTAAATCACCTTAAAACGCTCCAACATGAAAATCAATAAAACTAAACTGCATATAACCATCTATGTGGTTGCTATTATTTTTTTAGGATTTTCTTTTTCTCGCATTTTTTTAAAACCTGCAGAAAAAAACAGCTCCTCATCTGCTCCATTATTTGTATCGGTCATGAATGATCCTGATGGCAAGCCGCAAAACCTCAAACAATTTCAACATAAAACCATTGTGCTCAATTTTTGGGCAACCTGGTGTGAGCCTTGTCGCGAAGAAATGCCTGAATTATCTAATTTCTATACTGAAAATAAGTCTAAAAACCTTGTGGTGGTTGGCATTGCGATTGATGAAGAAAAGGCCGTAAAGGCTTATCTTAAAAAAACAAAAATAACATACCCTATTCTTGTAGACGAGGATAAAGGGGTGATTCTAAGT
>RFPQ01000235.1 GCA_009926035.1 Betaproteobacteria bacterium | reverse complement strand
AGGTTTTCGAAGAAGCGGTAAGTTTACATATAAACCTTATTGTGAACTTTGTAATGCATGCATACCTATTCGCATTAATGTTAAAAATTTTATATCCTCAAGAAGCTTTAAAAGGAACATAAAGAAACATCAACATTTAAAAGCTTCAATCCTTCCACTTTCCTTTCATGAAAATCATTTTAAGCTTTACATGGAATACCAAAAAACGAGACATGAAAAATCTAAAACAACGGATGATGAAGTTAATCAGTATAGTGAATTTTTATTACAAAGTAATATTGATAGTCGATTAATTCAATTTGAAGATCAAGATGATTTAAAAATAATAAGTTTTGTTGATGTAATTGATGATGGAATTTCTGCAGTCTATACATTTTTTGATACAAACGATAAATCCTTCAGTTATGGTACTTATTCCATACTATGGCTTATCAATTGGTGCATTGAAAAAAAATTAGATTATGTTTATTTAGGCTACTGGATCAAAGAGAGTAAAAAGATGAATTACAAAACTCACTTTAAGCCTTTTGAGTTATTCATAAATAATGAATGGCGATCATTTAATAGTGAACATGATACAATTCAATTGTTAAACAATATCAAATAAATCAATTATATACAGTGAATAAAATTCTTATTTTTGGTGTAGGTCTTATTGGCGGATCTATTGCACTCTCTGCAAAAAAATCAGGTTTCGCTTCAGATATCGTGGGTGTCGGTAGGAACCAAGATAATCTAAATGATGCTATTAAACTAAAACTTATTGATCGCACAAGCCAAGATTTAAAGAAAGATATTTCAGAAGCGCATATTATTATTATCGCAACACCTGTTGCACAATTTCCGATCATACTCAAGTTAATCCAGCCACATTTATCTTCACACACGATCATTACTGACGTGGGCAGCACAAAAACTGATGTCATTGAATCAGCCAAACAAATTTTAGGCCCACAATACTCTCAATTCATTGGTGGGCATCCTATTGCTGGGTCTGAAAAACATGGCGCAATTGCTGCCCATATTGATCTATTTAAAAATAAAAATGTCATATTAACGGCAGATCAAGATACGTCTTTTGAAGCAAAACAAAAAATCGAAATGCTATGGAAAAATGCAGGTGCCATAGTTTCAAATATGTCTCATAACGATCATGACAAAATATTTTCAACGATTAGTCATCTGCCACATTTATTAGCCTTCTCTCTTGTAGATATGATTACGCATAGAACAAATGCAAATAAACTTTTAAAATTTGCTGCGAGCGGATTTAAAGACTTTACAAGAATCGCAGCAAGTTCTCCTGAGATGTGGAAAGATATTACACTCGCAAATAAGAAATTTATTCTTGAAGATATTCAGCTTTTTGAAAATCAAATTAAATTACTTAAAGAAGCCATTGAACAAGAAAATACCAAAAAGATTTTGGCGTTATTCGAAAATGCAAGTAAAACTCGAAACGAATGGTCAAAATAATATAAACACATGGCGAACCAAAAGAAATTAAAAGCTGTTCAATCTGTTTTTGGTCAAGTTACTCTTCCTGGATCTAAAAGTATTACTAATCGCATTCTTCT
>RFPQ01000234.1 GCA_009926035.1 Betaproteobacteria bacterium | reverse complement strand
TGGCTTGAGAACATTAAATCGAGGTCCAATCTCGATTTTAATACCCTATCACTTATAGTATCGATTGGGTTTATGCTGCTCGCAATTATTAATCCATCGATACCACTCAAACACAATATCTATAACTATATCTTTGTGACTGACATCTCTCAAAGCATGAACACGGTTGATATGTCTATTATGAATAAACCCATCTCAAGACTTGAATATATGAAGCATAGCCTTCATGAAATTATGTCTGAACTTCCTTGTGGCACAAAAGTGAGTATTGGTATGTTTGTAGGTGTGAGTGTGGCAGCTTCATATACACCCATTGAAGTCTGTGAAAATTTTGATGCTATTGAAGACACAATCGACCACTTGGATTGGCGTTCCGGTTGGTCTGGTAATTCACGTATTCGAGAATCTTTTTTTAACCTAGCACGTTTAATTAGAAGTTTTCCTGAAAATTCTCAAGTCGTTTATTTTACTGACGGTGAAGAAGCTCCAAAGCTCCACGCATTTAATACAAGAGATCTTTCTCAATTCCAAGGCGGAAATGATTGGGTAATTGTTGGAATTGGAAGTTTAAAAGGAGCGCCCATTCCAAAGTTAGATGGCAAAAATCAACTCATCGGCTATTGGGCTAATGATAGCTTTGCATTACAACCAGGTATTGCGCAAATCTCAGAGGCCAATATTGGTACTCGAGATGACAATGTAGCAGGTGGCGAGAGTGATCGCTATATGTCTAAGCTAGACGAAGCCTACTTAAAAGACATTACAAAACAAATTAATGGGATTTATGTAAGAGGTGATTCCATTTTAAATATCTTAAGTGCGATGAAAAAACAAAAGCCTGCTTGGCAAGATACAGCTGACTTTCATCTTAAATGGTTTTTTGCCTCACTCGCAGGTATTATTTTTAGCCTTCGATTTTTTTCGATAAAACAAATAAAGCAATATGTCATTAAGCGTAGAAAATAAATTCATTATTCTTGATAAAACCTCTACGATAAAAGTTGAAGGTGAGGATCGGGTTCAGTTCTTGCAAGGTCAATTGACTCAAGATATTAATCTCGTCTCGCAAAATAAAGCGCTATACGCGGGCTTTTGTAACCCCAAGGGTAGAATGCTAGCTTTTATGTTGTGTTATTTAGATCATGAATCCATCCACATGCAAATAGATAGCTCCATTCAGGAATTTATACTTCAAAAACTTAAGATGTATATTCTTCGCTCAAAAGTATCCCTAAAGCTAGCCAATGAAACATTCACATGTATCGGTTTTGTTAGCTCCAAAGCGCTTCTCACAAAAAACATTCAACCTCCAAAAAATTATTTAGATATCATTCAATCAGATGACATTATGGTTATGCGTTTAGGAAAAGATCATGATAGATACCAACTTATGGGAGAAACTTCTAAAGTAAATGAATTTATGAAGCTTAACTTTTCTGAATATTCACCGATGAGTTTTGATGATTGGAATAATTTAAATATCTTAGATGGCATTCCTGATATTTACCCAGATACGCAAGAAGCATTTATTCCACAATCTTTAAATATGGACTTAATCGAAGGTATTAATTTTAAAAAAGGTTGTTATACAGG
>RFPQ01000233.1 GCA_009926035.1 Betaproteobacteria bacterium | reverse complement strand
CCAAAATTTAAACGTGAAAGCTCTTTATTCTTGAGTATAGATTGAAAGGATGTAGCGGATTTTTTTGAGGGTTTAGAGGAGATGATCGTTAAAGGGGTAGGAACTACAAAACGCACAACTAAAATAGCCAGAAGAGATAAAAGTCCTGTCAGCATAAAAATACCAGGTACACCGATAAGCCGATTGAGAACAGGAGCCCCCATTAAAGATAAGGCAAAAGTAATGCCAATCGTGGCCCCAATCATCGCCATCGCTTTCGTACGATGTTCGTCACGCGTAAGATCAGCCACGAGTGCGGTAATGGCCGCTGAAATAGCACCTGCGCCTTGAATAGCACGACCTAGAATAATGATCTTAATATCGTCTGAATAACCTGATACAAAGGAACCTAAAGCAAATAAAAGAAGGCCGATATAAATGATATTTTTTCGGCCATAACGATCGGAGAGGATACCAAAAGGTAATTGAAACAGTGCTTGCGTGAGACCATAGGCACCTAGGGCTAACCCTACTTGAAAGGCTGAGGGACTGCCAGGCAAACTTTCAGCGTAGATTGCAAAAATTGGCAAAATTAAAAACATGCCTAACATTCTTAAACCATAGATCGAAGCCAAACTTAAACTGGATCGAATCTCGAGCGGGGTCATACCTTGTTCTATCTTCATAAACTTGAATTAGATATTTCTTATTTTCGAATAATTTCGTATATTAACAGGTTACCTTAAAAAAGCTGAACAGCATGGATACCATCAAAATTCGTGGAGCAAGAACCCATAATTTAAAAAATATTTCACTTGATTTACCGCGTAATAAATTGATAGTGATCACAGGATTATCCGGATCAGGAAAGTCATCCCTAGCGTTTGATACGCTGTACGCTGAAGGACAGCGTCGTTATGTTGAATCTTTATCGGCTTATGCGCGTCAATTCTTAGAGCGTATGAATAAACCTGATGTTGATTTGATTGAAGGTTTATCGCCTGCAATTTCTATCGAACAAAAATCAACCTCACATAATCCTCGCTCAACAGTAGGCACTGTCACTGAAATTCATGATTACTTAAGATTACTATATGCAAGAGCCGGGGAACCTGAATGCCCCACCCACGCACATACCTTAGAATCGCAAACAGTATCTGAAATGGTGGATGCGTTATTAGCGCTTCCCAATGACACAAAAATTATGCTATTGGCCCCTATTGTGAATAGTCGCAAGGGGGAGCAACAAGATTTATTTGAAGATCTCAAAGCGCAAGGTTTTATTCGTCTTCGAATTGATGGTGAGATTTATGAAATTGATGCACTACCAAAACTCACCAAAACTAAAAAACATCAAGTCGATGTCGTGGTGGATCGCGTTAAAATTCATCCAGACATTAAACAGCGCATCACAGAGTCCACTGAAACGGCAGTTAAATTAGCTGATGGCAAAATGATCGCGGTGGAAATGGATACAAATACATCACATCTTTTTTCAGCAAAATTTGCATGCCCACTTTGTGATTATTCTCTAGAAGAATTAGAGCCACGTATCTTCTCATTCAATAATCCTATGGGAGCCTGTCCTGAATGTGATGGGATTGGCAACATTAATTTCTTTGATCCTAAGCGTGT
>RFPQ01000232.1 GCA_009926035.1 Betaproteobacteria bacterium | reverse complement strand
ACTACATCTTCAGATAAGAAATGAGTGAATGCAATGCCCTTCACTTTTGACAAAACCTTTTTTGCTTCAATCAAGCCACTTTTTTGACCTTTCGCTAAGTCAATTTGAGTAATATCACCTGTAATGACAGTTTTCGATCCAAAACCTATTCGGGTCAAGAACATTTTCATCTGTTCAGGAGTAGTATTTTGAGCCTCATCTAAGATGATGAAGCTTTGATTAAGTGTACGACCTCTCATATAAGCTAAGGGCGCTATTTCGATGATGCTTTTATCAATCATTTTATGAACATTGTCGTAGCCAGCCAAATCATAGAGTGCATCATAAAGAGGCCTTAAATAAGGATTCACTTTTTGTGCTAAATCACCTGGAAGAAAACCTAATCTCTCACCAGCTTCTACAGCAGGCCTAACCAAAACGATACGTTTAATTTTATCCCTATTAATTGCATCTACAGCACTTGCAACAGCAAGATAAGTTTTTCCTGTACCTGCGGGGCCAATGCCAAAAGTGATATCAAAATCCTGTATATTTTTTAAGTATGCATTTTGTCTAGGCGTTCTGCCCCTGAGATCAGTTCTTTTTGTTTTGAGTTCATTGATTTCTGAGGTTGTTTTTATTCCTTTTTCAAATTTATTAATTTCGACAAGTCCTAATTGAATATCTTCTAATTCAATAGGGTCAATAGCTTTTTTGTAAAATTTTTGGATAAGAGCTGCGGCAGTTTTTATATTTTTTGAAGGGCCATTTATAACAAAACTTGATCCACGTCTTACGATATCAACCTCTAATGCAGCTTCAATTTGCTTTAGATTTTGATCTAATGCCCCACATAAATTAGATAATTGCCTGTTGTTGTCAGAAGTTAATTCGAATTTCATCCCCATATTAAATAATTTCTCCGCGAAGTCTTTTCGAAGTCACCTCGGTAATTGTGACATCTACAAATTGGTTAATAAATGATTTATCCGCTTTAACATCAACCACTCTATTATTATCTGTTTTGCCAGCCATTTCAGTTGGGTTCTTCCATGATTGACCATCAATTAAAATGCGTTGTTTAGTGCCTAGCATAAGATGGCTGATCGCCTTGCCATGCGAATCATTCATTAATTGTAATTCATTCAATCTTCTTAATTTTGTCTCATGAGAGATTTCGTCGAGAATATATGAGGCTGGAGTTCCTGGTCTTGGGCTATATAAAAAACTAAAGCTGAAATCAAATTTAATATCAGCAATAATTTTTTTTGTCATTTCAAAATCAGCATCTGTTTCGTTGGGGAATCCAACAATAAAATCAGAGCTTATTGAAATTTGAGGACAATTCTTTTTTAATTTTCTTATAATATTTTTGTATTCTAAAGTCGTGTAATTTCTCTTCATTGCTGACAATATGCGATCTGAGCCTGATTGAATAGGTAAATGAAGATGTGCTGCAAGCTTTGGAAATTTTCCAAAACATTCTATAAGACTGTCATTCATTTCATTAGGATGACTTGTTGTAAATTTAATGCGTTTAATTGCATCAATCTCAGAAATATATTCTATAAGTAAAGCCAGGTCTGCAGAAGATCCATTTTTAGTGATAGATCGATAAGCATTAACATTTTGTCC
>RFPQ01000231.1 GCA_009926035.1 Betaproteobacteria bacterium | reverse complement strand
AAAATATTGAGGATCTTCGCGGATCTAGTCACGGACTAATTATGACAAAAAAATTTGAGTACATTGATATTTCGTCATCTGAAATTCGAGACGCTATTTATTCAAATAAAAATCTTACAAATCTTTTACCTACAGCTGTTGCTGACTATATTAATCTTCACGGACTTTATCGTTAAGCTTATTTATATCGATAAATTTTGATGCTTTGTAAGGATCAAATTTTTTAAAATAAGGCACTTCGCCTAAACAAGGCGCCTCAATCCTTTCTTTTAAAAAAGATATATTCTCTTCATAAGCTAGCATATGTTGATCAATTCGATTAGCAACCCAGCCACAAAGCCTTATTTTTTTATTTAAAATTGATTCAACTGTTAATAGAGCATGATTGATGCAGCCTAACCTCATACCTACTACCAAAATAATTGGTATATCTAGAGCTTTAATTAAATCAACAGTTGAAAAATTCTCTGTCAAAGGCACAGCAAAACCTCCAGCGCCTTCAATAAATAGATAATCCATCTGTTTTTTGAATAATTGCAAATGCTTTTTAATTAAATGAATATCGATTTCTTTTTTATTTTTCTTGAAACTAATATGAGGCGCTATCGGCGCCTCAAATTGATAAGGATTAATTTGATTGATAATTAAATCAACATTGCTTACTTCTATAATCTTCTGTACATCTTCATATATGATATGCCCATTTTCTATAGAACATCCAGCAGCGACAGGTTTCATACCTCCCACACGAAATCCTTCTTCAATATATTTAGCAATTAAACTACAAGTAATAGCAGTCTTCCCTATATTCGTATCAGTACCAGTTATAAAAAATGAATGCATTAGTGTTTTGGATAAAACTTAACAATTGAAGACTCATTAAGCGGCTTATTCACTCTCCATGCATGCCCATATACAACCTCGTAACTTGCAGGTAATTTATCATTAGCTCTGTAAACTTCATACAATTTTTCCAATTGGTACAAGAAGCCTTTACCTGTCATACCCTTTGCTCTTCCTTGAAGTGCATTTCGAGCGCCAATATGCTTCAAGTCATACATAATTTCTTTAAATGTACTGTAGGTGAGTGTATAAACATCTACATCTAAGACTGGGTCTGAAAAGCCACATCGTATAAGTGCATCGCCAATATCATGCATATCAATAAATTGATTTACATGGGAGTGTTCAGAAAATGATGCGAGTGAAGATCTTAATTCATGAAGTGTACTTGGTCCAAACGTACTAAATATAAAAAGTCCATTATGAGTTAATATTTTTGCTATCTGAGCAAATACACGATCAAGATCATTGCACCATTGAAGAGATAAATTTGACCAAACCATATCGATACTGTTTTCTTCCAATGGGATAGCTTCCATATCTGCACATATAAATTGCTGTGCCGTTCTGCTTGAAAATGCTTTTAAGAAATGATCTCTGTTTTTTTCTTTTGCTTTTTTTAGCATCTCATATGCAAAATCTAAATAAATGAGATCATGAGGCTTATAGAAATTTTTTAAATCAGATCCTGCATTACCCGGTCCACATCCTAGGTCAAGAATACTGCTAGGATTAATTTTGAGTAATTTAAGCCTTAAGAACATCTCTCCTAGCACATGCTT
>RFPQ01000024.1 GCA_009926035.1 Betaproteobacteria bacterium | reverse complement strand
CTGAGAGATGGTTAGAATTAATTGATTTGGATTAGGAACTGAGTCTCGATATCGATATTCACTTGAAATTTCAACCGTCGTTGGTATTTTTGCAATACTTTCTAACCAATATTTTGCAGTGACCCCTGCGTAATAACTTGTGCCTGCTGCTAAAATTAAAATACTATCCATTTTAGAAAAATGTTCTTGGGCATTTTTTCCAAATAGGCTTACATCAAAATGACCTGCATCAATAATGGCTTCAATCGTGTCTGTTAAAGCTCGAGGCTGTTCATAAATTTCTTTTTGCATGAAGTGGTCGTAAGGCCCTAACTCCATGGAAGATAGGGTCACATCACTGATATGTGTTTTACGCGTAATCGTTTTTTTATCTTTATCGAAAATTTGAATGCCATCTTTTTTTATTTGTACGACATCACCATCTTCCAGATATATAAATTTTTTGGTGACAGCTAAAAGTGCTGAAATATCAGATGCAATAAAATTTTGCGTATCGCCAAGGCCAATAATGAGCGGGCAGCCTAACCGAGCGCAAATCATTTCATCAGGATTTTTAAGAGAGATCATGGCAATTGCAAATGCACCACTTAATTCTTCACCTAACATTTGGACTGCTTCTAAGAGTGATTTATTGTGATGTTTTATAAAGTAATGAACGAGATGTGCGATGACTTCAGTATCTGTTTGTGATTCAAATTCATAGCCTAATTTTTTAAGACGCTCTCGCTCTTCTTCATAATTTTCAATAATGCCATTATGTACAACCGCGATTTCACCTTGTGAAATATGAGGATGCGCATTCAATTCTGTGACTCCGCCATGTGTTGCCCATCTCGTATGGCCAATACCTAGGAATCCTTCTAGATTTTGATCTTTCACCATCGTTTCAATCTCAGCCACACGGCCTACTGAGCGAAGACGTTCAATACCCTTTCGAAGAACCGCAATTCCGGATGAGTCATAACCTCGATATTCGAGACGACTTAATCCTTCGATTAAATGTGGAACGATATTTTGATTTGAAATTGCACCTACAATGCCGCACATATATAAATTCTCTTTATTTTTTTGTAGGTTTAGTCCAGCCAGAGATACTGGTTTGTTTTGATCGAGACACCGTGAGTTCTCCCGGTGGTGCATCTTTAGTGATAGTAGATCCTGCGGCGATAGTCGCTCCCTTACCAATTTTAATAGGCGCTACTAATGCTGTGTTTGATCCTATAAACACGTCATCTTCAATTGTAGTCGGGTGTTTATTAGCGCCATCATAATTACAGGTAATCGTACCAGCGCCTATATTAACTGATTTACCAACCAGACTATCTCCAACATAACTCAAGTGATTTATATTTGTTTCATTATTCACTTCACTATTTTTAATTTCAACAAAGTTTCCAATGTGCACTTTATTTTGAAGTTTTGTACCGGGTCTTAATCTGGCAAAAGGTCCAACACGACAATTTTCGCCAATGACACTTTGCACAATATGTGAATAAGGTTCGATCGAGGTATGATCGCCTATAATGCTATCTTTAACATGTGAGTAAGCAGCAATCTTTACATGATTGCCTAAAATAACTTTGCCTTCAAAAATACAACCTACATCAATCAAGACATCTTGACCTGCAGTGACTTCACCTCGAATATCAATGCGACTCGGATCAATAATAGTGACCCCTTCTTCCATCAATTTTTTTGCTGTCATAAGTTGATAGTTTCTTTCCATAGTTGCTAATTCAAATTTAGAATTAATGCCAGTAATAGATACTTCATTATCCGCAGATTCACTTAATACTTCAATGTTATCTTCAATTGATAACCCTACAATATCTGTTAAATAATATTCTTTTTGTACATTCTGATTATTGAGTCTTGTGAGCCAATTTTTTAAAAGATGATTCGGGGCACACATGATGCCTGTATTAATTTCTTTAATATTTTTTTGTGAAGCATCACAGTCTTTTTCTTCTACAATTTTTTGTATACGGTCATCTTTTCTTACGATCCTGCCATAACCTTTTGGATTTTCTTTTAGATAAGTTAAAACGACCAAATTTTTTTGGCCTTTTTTAATTAAACGTTGAATCGTTTCTTGATCAATCAGTGGTACATCGCCATAAAGAATGAGTGTGCAACCCTCATCTTTGATTAAAGGGATCGCTTGTTGAACGGCATGGCCTGTACCTAATTGTTCTTTTTGTTCTACCCATTGAATATGTTCTGATGGAAATGATTTCTTAACAAGATCGCCTCCATAGCCGTAAACTACTACAAGTTGGTTTGGATTAACTGACATGGAGGCATCAATGACATAACCTAAAAGCGGTTTATGAGCGAGTGGTTGCAAAACTTTAGGCAAATCAGAACGCATGCGCGTTCCTTTTCCTGCAGCTAAAATCACAATAGATAATGACATTTTCGCTATTTTATCGCCTATTTGTTATCACATGACATAAAAAAAGCAGCTTTTAAGCTGCTTTTAATAATTTTGCAAGTATTGAAGATTAGTGTTTTTGACGGAGTTTTTGAATCGCTTGAATTTGTGCAATCGCTTCCGCTAATTCAGCTTGGGCTTTTGCATAATCCACATCCGAAGCACGATTCTTCATAGCTTCTTCAGCCGCTTTTTTAGCCGCATTCGCTTGCGCTTCATCAAGATCATGGCCGCGAATGGCTGTATCTGCTAAAACAGTTACGACACCGGGTTGCACTTCTAAAATACCACCTGAAATATAAATGAGATGCTCTTCATTTTTATCTGCTAATTTAATACGAAGCGCACCAGGTTTAATCGATGTAATCATAGGTGCATGGTGCGGATAAATACCTACTTCGCCCATTTGTGCAGGTGCTGCCACGAACTCTGCTTCACCTGAAAAGATAGATTCTTCTGCACTTACTACATCAATATGAACTGTGGACACCATGTCGTTTTTACCTAATTATTAAGATAATGTTTTTGCTTTTGCTACAGCTTCTTCAATGCTACCTACCATATAGAATGCTTGTTCTGGTAAGTGATCGTATTCACCACTTACGATCGCTTTAAAACCTTTGATCGTGTCCTTAAGTGACACATATTTACCAGGAGCACCTGTGAATACTTCAGCGACGTGGAATGGTTGCGATAGGAAACGTTGAATTTTACGTGCACGACTCACTGCTAATTTATCTTCTGGAGATAACTCGTCCATACCTAGAATCGCAATAATATCGCGTAATTCTTTATAGCGTTGTAATGTCGATTGAACTGAACGTGCCACTTGATAATGTTCTTCTCCCACAATTTGTGGATCAAGCTGACGTGATGTTGAATCGAGTGGATCCACTGCTGGATAAATACCAAGCGATGCAATATCACGAGATAACACAACGGTTGAATCTAAATGTTGGAATGTGGTTGCAGGTGATGGGTCAGTCAAGTCATCGGCTGGCACATAAACGGCTTGAATAGATGTAATCGAGCCTGTTTTTGTTGAAGTAATACGTTCTTGTAGACGCCCCATTTCGTCAGCAAGTGTAGGTTGATAACCTACCGCTGAAGGCATACGTCCTAAAAGGGCTGATACCTCAGTACCTGCGAGTGTATATCGATAAATATTATCCACGAAGAAAAGAACATCACGACCTTCGTCACGGAATTTTTCAGCCATCGTTAAACCTGATAGTGCAACGCGTAAACGATTGCCTGGTGGCTCGTTCATCTGACCGAACACCATCGCTACTTTAGATTCTTCCATATCATCTAATTTAATAACGCCTGCATCTGACATTTCATGGTAGAAGTCGTTACCTTCACGTGTACGCTCACCCACACCTGCGAATACGGATAAACCCGAGTGTTGTTTAGCAATATTGTTAATGAGTTCCAACATGTTCACTGTCTTACCTACACCAGCACCACCGAAGAGACCTACTTTACCGCCTTTAGCGAATGGACAAACCAAGTCAATCACCTTAATACCTGTTTCAAGTAAGTCGACAGAAGGTGATAGATCTTTAAAGTCTGGAGCTTTTTGGTGAATGGAACGGAATTCTTTAGATTTAATTGGGCCTAATTCATCAATCGGACGACCAAGTACGTCCATGATGCGGCCTAGTGTACCTGTACCTACTGGCACGTTAATCGCAGCGCCTGTGGATTTAAATGCAGTTCCGCGAGCAAGTCCATCGGATGAACCCATCGCAATTGTTCTAACAATGCCATCACCAAGTTGTTGTTGCACTTCAAGTGTTAACCCTGCTTCAGCTTGTGAGTCTTTATCATCTATGATCAATGCATCAAATACTTTTGGCATTTGATCGCGAGGAAACTCGACGTCAACCACCGCACCGATACACTGCACTACTTTTCCGATTTGTTTACTAGCCATTTTTTTATCCTTAGGACTCTAAATAATTAATTCAACGTTATGCAACCGCAGCTGCACCACCCACAATTTCTGAAATTTCTTTTGTAATTGCCGCTTGACGTGCTTTGTTATAAATCAATTTCAATTCGCCAATCACATTCTTCGCATTATCTGAAGCTGATTTCATCGCAACCATACGTGCAGATTGCTCTGATGCCATATTTTCTGTGACGCCGTGATAAATCAATGACTCGATATAACGCGTCAATAATTGATCGATTACACTTTGTGCATCTGGTTCATAGATATAATCCCATGGACCTTCTGGACTTCCGATTTTATCGCCTGAAAGTGGTAACAATTGATCTACCACAGGTTCTTGCTTCATCGTATTAATAAATTTGGTATAACAAATAAAAAGCTGATCTACTTCGCCATTTACATAAGCATCAAGCATCACCTTAATCGCACCAATTAATTTTTCAACTTGCGGTGTATCGCCCAAACCTGTGATATGTGATTTCACATTCGCACTAATACGCGTCATGAAACCTAAGCCTTTGTTACCTAGAGCACTGACGTGTACATTTTTGCCTTGTGATTCCCATTCTTTCATTTGATTAACAGACATTCTTAATACATTGGTATTAAGACCACCGCATAAACCTTTATCTGAAGTCACCACAATCAAACCAATATTTTTAATTTGATCTTTTTTCACGAGGAATGGATGTTTATATTCAGATTTTGCATATGATAAATGCGCTGCTACATTTCTAATTTTTTCAGCATAAGGTCGAGCTTGACGCATACGCTCTTGCGCTTGCGACCATCTCCATCGCTTTGGTGATCTTTCGTGTATTTTCTACACTCTTGATCTTGGTTCTGATTTCTTTACTACCGGCCATAATGACTCTTTATATTAGTAAGCGTTACTTGATTTGAAATCTTCAATGGCTTTTTCAAGCGCTTTTTCATTGTCGCCAGATAAGTCAGTTGTTTTTTCTATGTCTTGCATAATTTTTTTGTATTTAGAATTCATGAAACCATGCAATGCATTTTCAAATGCCAACACTTTGTTTGTTGGAACGTCATCAAAGTAGCCTTTGTTTGCTGCGAATAAAGTCACGGCCATTTGCGAAACATTTAAAGGTGTATATTGTGGTTGCTTCATAAGTTCAGTAAACATTCGGCCACGATCAAGCTGTTTACGTGTGGCTTCGTCAAGATCAGATGCAAATTGTGCGAATGCTGCTAACTCACGATATTGAGCGAGCGCTAAACGTACACCACCACCTAATTTTTTAATTACTTTAGTTTGAGCTGCACCACCTACACGAGATACAGAAATACCTGCGTTAATCGCTGGACGAATACCTGCGTTAAATAAGTCTGTTTCAAGGAATATCTGGCCGTCAGTAATCGAAATTACGTTTGTCGGCACGAATGCAGATACGTCACCTGCTGCAGTTTCAATAATCGGCAATGCAGTCAATGAACCTGTTTTACCTTTGACTTTTCCTTTAGTAAATTTTTCTACATATTCTTCATTCACACGAGCTGCGCGCTCAAGTAAACGTGAGTGAATATAGAACACGTCACCTGGATAAGCTTCACGACCTGGTGGACGACGTAAGAGTAATGAGATTTGACGATAAGCAATCGCTTGTTTTGTTAAGTCGTCATAAATAATAAGTGCATCTTCGCCACGATCACGGAAATATTCGCCCATCGTGCAACCTGCATAAGGCGCTAGAAATTGTAATGCTGCTGAGTCTGATGCTGATGCTGCAACGACAATGGTATATTCCATTGCACCATGCTCTTCGAGCTTTCTCACTACGTTAGCGATCGTTGATGCTTTTTGACCAATCGCTACATAGATACAGGTCATGTTTTGACCTTTTTGATTGATAATCGCATCAGTTGCTACCGCTGTTTTACCTGTTTGACGATCGCCAATAATCAATTCACGTTGGCCTCGTCCGACTGGCACCATAGAATCCACAGATTTCAAACCTGTTTGAACTGGTTGTGATACAGATTTACGAGCAATCACACCTGGTGCAACTTTTTCGATTTTATCTGTAAGTTTTGTTTTAACAGGGCCTTTGCCATCAATCGGTTGACCAAGCGCATTTACGACACGGCCGATTAATTCTGGGCCAACAGGCACTTCTAAAATTCGGCCTGTGCATTTACATACATCACCTTCAGTTATGTGTTCGTAATCACCTAACACTACGGCACCCACTGAATCTCGTTCAAGATTTAATGCAAGTCCATATGTGTTTCCTGGAAATTCGATCATTTCACCAGACATCACATTTGATAATCCGTGAATACGCACAATACCATCGGTCACTGAAACCACCGTACCTTGTGTTCTCGCCTCAGCGGTTGTCGAGAAGTTCTCTAATCGACTTTTAATGAGTTCACTAATTTCTGATGTTGATAACTGCATTACTATCTCCTGATTATGATTAGCTTACGACTTCAACGCGTAGGCTAAATTTTGTAATTGCTCACGAACTGAAGCATCAATCACGGTGTCACCCACAATCACTTTAGTACCACCAATGATTGCTTCATCAATCGTTACTTTTGCATCAATTTTTTTATTAAATTTCTTTTCTAAACTTTTTACTAATGTATCGACTTCTTTATCTGTCGGTTTTGATGCGACAATAATTTCTGCATCAAGCGTACCTTCATCTGTCGCTTTTAATGTTTCAAAAAGCTGACTGATTTCTGGTAATACATTTAGTCTTTTATATTCGATCAAAAGCTTAATCAGGTTTTCACCATATTGATTAAGTTTTTTTCCTGCGATTTTTACAAGTGCTTTTTCGCGATCGTCATCAGACACTTTCGAATCATTAATGAATGCATGCATGCGTTCATCTAAAGACACTTGTGCTAAAAATTTCAACATCTCAGACCATTCGGAAAGGGATTTTTTTTCTTTAGCAAGATTAAATGCTGCAACGGCATAAGGTCTTGCGATTGTTGAAATTTCTGCCATGGTGGTCCTAAAGTTCTTTAGCTAATTTACTTAACATATCGCTATGGGCTTTCTTATCAATTTCTTTTGATAAGATTTTTTCAGCGCCTGCGATTGCAAGTATTGACACTTGTTCGCGTAAAGATTCTTTTGCGCGATTCACTTCTTGGTCAATCTCTGCTTTCGCACCTAAGATAATACGATCGCCTTCAGTTTTTGCTTGATGCTTTGCTTCTTCTAAAATTTCTGACGCTCTTTTTTCAGCTTGAGAAATAATTTCAGATGCTTTCTGTTTAGCTTCGTTAAGTTGTTGTGTTGTTTTCTTTGCAGCAACTTCTAATGATGCTTTACCTTCTTGGGCTGCAGCTAAACCGTCGGCAATTTCTTTCTGACGCGTTTCAATCGCGCTTAAAAGAGGTGGCCACACGTACTTCACTGTAAACCAAATGAGAATCGCAAAAGCAATCGCTTGGGCAATTAACGTAAAATTAATATTCATTTTTGCTCCTGTCTAAGTTCGGTTAAAAGAACCTAAACAACTATTTTGCGATTGCGCTTAATAATGGATTTGCAAATGCAAACATCATCACGATACCAACGCTAATAATGAAAGAAGCGTCAATCAAACCTAAAAGTAAGAATACTTTACCTTGCAATTGAGGAATCATTTCAGGTTGTCTTGCAGCGCCTTCTAAGAAGCTCGCACACATAATACCGATACCGATACATGCGCCTAAAGCTGCTAAACCAATCATCAAACCTAGACCAATTGCTGTATAAGATTGAATCATTGCTAAATATTGTAAGTGTTCCATGTTTACTTCCCTTTCAGTTAAAAATACTTAAATAAAAAAACTAATGGCCTTCATGCGCCATCGATAAATACACCACCGTTAACATCATGAAGACAAATGCTTGTAGCCCCACAATTAGAATATGGAATATGGACCAACCTGCACCCAATAATGCTCCAAAAAATATGCCTGTCACACTCGTTGACGCAAGTAAACCAAGTAGCAAGAAAATCACTTCGCCTGCGTACATATTTCCGAAAAGTCGGAGTGAGTGAGATAAAGGTTTAGAAATGTATTCGATAATATTAAATAGAAAGTTTGCGGGCCATACCCAAATTTTGCTGCCGAAGGGTGCTGTGAATAGTTCGTGAATCCAACCACCAAAGCCTTTTACTTTAATGCCAAAATAAATCATAAGAATCCATACTGCAATCGCAAGTGCAAATGTGGTATTGATGTCTGAAGTAGGGACGCTGCGCCATTCATGAATGCCTAAAGGTGCATAAATAAAATG
>RFPQ01000230.1 GCA_009926035.1 Betaproteobacteria bacterium | reverse complement strand
TCGCCTTAAAAGAAGATCGACTTAAATTGCTAGAAGGCTATAAAAGTTTTCGGTTTTTAAAACTTGACATTAAAGATCAAAAAGATGTGGTCGATCTTTTTAAAAAAGAATCGCCTCAACGTGTCCTTCATTTAGCTGCTCAAGCTGGTGTACGTTATTCCATTCAGAATCCATACGTCTATATTGATTCCAATATTCAGGGCTTTATTAATATCTTAGAAGGTTGTCGAGCAATTAAAACTGAGCATCTTGTCTTTGCAAGTAGCTCAAGCGTATATGGTGGCAATACAAAGGTTCCTTTTAGTGAACATGATAATGTTGATCATCCGGTAAGTCTTTATGCAGCGACTAAAAAAGCTAATGAATTGATGGCACACACTTACAGTCATCTTTATCAAATTCCTACAACTGGTTTACGTTTTTTTACAGTCTATGGCCCATGGGGTAGGCCTGATATGTCGCCTATGCTATTTACGAAGGCTATCTTGGCTGATGAACCTATACAAGTATTCAATCATGGCGATATGATGCGTGACTTTACTTATATTGACGATATCGTAGTCTCTGTAAATGAAACGTTATTTAAAACAGCTACACCTAATAGCAATTTCAATGGACAACATCCAGATCCTGCAACAAGTCATGCACCTTATCGCATCTTTAATATAGGAAATAGTCATCCTATACCATTGATGCAATTTATCGAAACGATTGAAGATGCATTGGGTAAAAAAGCGATTAAAAAAATGATGGGTATGCAAGCAGGTGATATCAAAATCACATCAGCGGATACTTCAGAATTAAATCAGTGGGTCAATTTCAAACCGAATACTTCTATTAAGGAAGGTGTGACGCGATTCATAGACTGGTATAAAAATTATTACTAAGTTATTCTACTGTCACGGACTTTGCTAAATTTCGAGGTTTATCAACATCTGTTCCCTTAATAAGGGACACATGATAGGCAAGAAGTTGAACTGGAATGGAGTGAATAATCGGTGACAGAATGCCTGCATGTCTTGGTGTTCTTATTACACGAACACCTGGACTTTCCATAAAGTGGCTGTCAGCATCTGCGAATACAAAAATTTCACCTCCTCGCGCTTTTACCTCTTGCATATTCGATTTTACTTTTTCAAGTAAATTATCATTTGGAGCAATCACAACAACTGGCATGTCATTGTCAACTAAGGCTAATGGGCCATGTTTTAACTCCCCTGCTGGATAAGCTTCTGCATGAATATAAGAAATCTCTTTTAATTTTAATGCGCCTTCCATGGCAATTGGGTAGTGAATGCCTCGACCTAAGAATAAAGCATGTTGCTTATCTGCAAATAATTTTGCCCATTCTTTAATTTGTGGTTCTAAATTAAGTGCTTGTTGAATACTTCCTGGCAACTGTCTTAAATTTTCTAGATAACTTTTTTCCTCAATCTTATTAATGAGTTTTTTATGTTTCGCTATAGTTACAGCTAGACTAAATAGAGATACTAGTTGTGTGGTAAAAGCTTTGGTCGATGCTACGCCAATTTCGGCACCCGCTCTTGTATATAAAACAAGATTTGATGCTCGTGCAATCGCACTTTCTTGCACATTACAAATTGCCAAACTTAAATTTTGCCCTAGGGACTGAGCATGCTTTA
>RFPQ01000229.1 GCA_009926035.1 Betaproteobacteria bacterium | reverse complement strand
TTATTACGAGCGCCACGATTGATGTCGATAGTTTTTCAAAACATTTTAATAATGCGCCTATTATTGAAGTCTCAGGACGTACATACCCCGTTGAGATTCGTTATCGACCGCTAGAAGTCAAAGATGAGGACGATCAAGAAGAAAAAATTGAAGAGGCGATTCTTGATGTCGTGAAAGATTTTTCAAAATTAGGTGGTGACACACTAGTTTTTTTACCTGGTGAGAGAGAAATTCGAGACATCGCTGAATTTCTAAAAAATAAATTACCACCACATTACGAAGTGCTTCCTCTTTTTTCAAGACTTTCCAATGAAGAGCAGCAAAAAATATTTAGAGGCTCAAACGGGCGACGCATTATTTTATCCACCAATGTTGCTGAAACTTCTTTAACAGTCCCTGGTATTAAATATGTGATTGATCCAGGTATTGCCAGGGTCAATCGTTATAGTCCGAGAAGTAAAGTTGAACAGTTGCAGATTGAAAAAATTTCCCAAGCGTCAGCGAAGCAACGCAGCGGAAGATGTGGGCGGGTGTCGGATGGTATTTGTGTGCGTCTTTATTCGGAAGATGATTTTAATGGGAGGCCTTTATTTTTAGATCCGGAAATATATCGCTCCTCTTTAGCTTCTGTAATATTAAAAATGGCATCACTTCATTTAGGTGATGTTTCACAATTTCCTTTTATACAAGCACCCAGCCGACGATTTATTCAAGATGGTTATTTGTTACTTCAAGAATTAGGGGCTGTAAATGATCAATATGAGTTAACACCAATCGGTCAAGATCTAGCCCGTCTTCCTATGGATCCTAGATTAGGTCGCATGCTGCTTCAAGCTAAAAAAGAAAATGCACTATCTGAACTTTTAATCATTGTGAGTGCGCTAAGTATTCAAGATCCAAGAGAACGACCCTTGGATAAAAAAGCAGAAAGTGAGGCTGCACAAGTTCGTTTCTTCGATGAGAAATCTGATTTCGTTTCCTATTTGAAACTGTGGGCATTTTTCGATGAAGCGATTCAAAAGAAAACTTCACAAAATAATTTAAGAAAACATTGCCATGCACATTTTTTATCTTATCTTAGGATGCGTGAGTGGCGAGATCTCTATGAACAAATTCACGACCTCATATTAGAGATGCATTTTAAATTAAATGAGAAGCCTGCAAATTATGTCCAAATTCATCGATCAATCTTATCAGGCCTTCTAGGTAATATTGGTGTAAAAGCGTTAGAAGATGATTCCTATGTCGGAGCGCGTAATATTCAATTTCATTTATCTCCTGGATCCAATATAAAAAAGAGAAAGTCGAAGTGGGTGATGGCAGCCGATTTAGTTGATACTACAAAACTTTATGCAAGAACGGTAGCTGAAATCGATGTGGAATGGATTGAATCTTTAAGCTTACATTTAGTGGAACACCACCATACCGATCCTTATTGGGATACCAAATTATCAAGGGTGAATGCGCATGAAAGAATTACACTCTATGGACTTACTATTGTACCTAAACGCAATGTGCACTTTGGACCTATTAATCCTGAAATTGCTCGTGAAATTTTTATTAGGCAAGGTTTAGTTTCAGGGGGCTATGTTTCTAAAGGACCCTTTTGGAAGCACAACCAAAATCTTATTGCAGAAGTTGAGCTTTTAGA
>RFPQ01000228.1 GCA_009926035.1 Betaproteobacteria bacterium | reverse complement strand
TCACCCGTGATCACAGGGCGAGGCGTAGCTTGATTTTTTTCATTGACGACAAATACAAACTTACCTTGATCGGAATTAAGCACAGCCAATTGAGGTAATAGAAATACACCATCTTTTTTACCAGTAGTCACACGCACACGAACAAATTGTCCTGGCAAAATTTGACGTTCATTATTTTCAAATGTTGCACGAAGTTCTTGTGTACCAAGTGCTGGATTAATTTCACTTGCTGCAAAATTTATTTTTCCTTTTTTAGGGTACTCGTTTCCATCAGACAGGATAATAGAAACTTCTTCTACATTTTTTTCATTGAGTGCGCCACCTAGTTTTTTAAGTTCATTATCTGAAAAACTAAAACGAACCCAAATAGGATTTACCTGGGCAAGCGTAGTGAGCAAGCTTGTATTTGCAGCAATGAGCGCACCTTCAGAGAATTGAAAACGACCTGAGATGCCATCTACGGGTGCTGAGACATTCGTATAAGAAAGATTTAGTTCGGCTTGTTTTAAATTTGCCCGACTTTGAGCAAGCGATGCAACACTAATAGATTCATCAGATGTCGCATTATCAAATTCACGCTGACTGATAGATTGAGACTCGATTAAACTTTCTAAACGTTTTTTTTCACGCTTTGCTTGTTCAGCTCGAGCAAGATTTTGATTGTATTGTGCACGCGCTTGATTTAAGGCTATTTTGTAAGGTTCAGGATCAATTACGAATAATGTTTGACCAGCTTTTACTGCAGAACCTTCATTGTATTTTCGTTTTAATAAAATACCGCCAACACGAGGTCTAATTTCAACTTCTTTAGCCCCTTCTGTTTGACCTACAGCTTCAGCTGTAATAGGAATACTGGTAGGCGTCGCTTCAAGCATAGTCACGGGAAGAACGAAATTAGGAGGTAAGCCAACAGCGTGATCTTGCGGTTTCTTACAAGCACTTAAAGAAAGTAAAAAGAAACTAGCAAGTAAAATAATTCGAAATGATAAAAAATGCTGTTGCAAGTAAAGCCCCAATCCTAGAAATAAGCCACTGAAACAAATGTTTCTTTTAAAGACTCATTTTACAATTAAATCAGAGGATTAAGATGGGTTTAAATGATTTAAATAGATATGAAACTTTTATGAAAATAAGTGCGCTAAACCAAAAGCAGCTGAAGATGCTAATGCGCCAATGATGAGTGTTTGCGCCGCTGAGCGCCCTTGATTCATACCTGTAAAACGACCTTTGATCCAACCAAAGAGAATCAATGCAATACTTGTTGCAATCACAGACATCTTTAGGGCTGGTCCAATATCAGATATAAAGATGTAAGGCATTAAAGGAATTAGCCCACCAATAATGTAAGCTAATGAAATAGTCGTGGCACTGATCAAAGCTCTTTTCGGGTCAGGCCTTTCTAAATTTAATTCAAATTTCATCATAAATTTAAGCCAGCGTTCACGATTAGAAGTAATGGATTTAACAACACTTTTAAGCCTATTTCCTTTAAGCCCATATTCTGAGAGTATTTCCTCAACTTCCGAAATTTCACGCTCACGTAAATGTTTAATTTCATAGGCTTCACGTTTCAACTCAGAGTCATAATGTTCAATATCTGTTTTACCAGCAAGATATCCACCAAGACCCATCGCAATAGCACCTGCAGCAACTTCTGCTAATCCAGC
>RFPQ01000227.1 GCA_009926035.1 Betaproteobacteria bacterium | reverse complement strand
AAAAAAGAGCTCTGCAAGCTCTTTTTGGAGGGGTTTTTCATGTACGACAAGGGTTTGGAAGTAAAAACAAGAGATTTTAAAGAAAAAGTTGAAGCTAACCGATAAGCCGGGTTCTGTCGTGGACAGTCATTCATCTAGGCACATGATTGCTCATGCACTCGAGCAGTCTACCCGGTAGCAACACGAGCCGTGCTATTACTACCCTATTTGACCTTGCTCCGAGTGGAGGTTACCGCGTTTCACCGTAACTAAATACGCTCGTCTCTGTGGCCCTATTCCTCGTTTCGCAACGTACGGCTGTTAGCCGTCACTCCGCTCTATGGAGCCCGGACTTTCCTCTCCTTGAGTTAACAAGCAGCGACTGTCTAGTCAGCTTCGATTAAATTTTAACACACTCACACTTTCGGATTTTTTAGATGCTTTAGATTTACATTAAATTCTTACAGTTAAAAGCTGGTCCCAATTGGTGGTGTAGTTTCTTGATTTAAATTGAGACTTCATTTCCCATTCTTTTGTTACACCTTCACTGCCTAACTTTAATTTACCTTTCCATCTTTGATTGATGGTATCCATCACGTTCATGCGTGAATGTGAAATTGTGCCATTAAATAAGCTGCCTTGCTTTTGATGTTTGGAAGTTAAATTACATAATGTCACGCCTGCTTTTTGATAATCAAAACCTTCACGGAAAATATAATCTAATCCCAATAAAGCAGCATTAGTTAATACCATGGTGTCATCGCTCGGTTGGAATAAAGGAATATTGACTCCATTGGCATATTGTTTCTTATTATCGTGCGGACTTGTTCTGATATAAACATACAAAGATGTAGCGACTGATTCCTGTTTTCTCATTCTTTCAGCCGCTCGACTTGTATATGAAGTGATAGCTTCTATAAGCTCTTGTTTGTCTTTAACTCGTCTACCGAAAGAACGAGACACCATAATTTCTTTATTAGGCTCTGCTATATCTTTTAACTTCATACACATTACACCATTCAATTCACGCACAGTTTTTTCAAGGATGATACTAAATTGTTGGCGTATATAGTCTGGATCTGTAAGTTTTAAATCTAGAACAGAAATAATACCGAGTTGATTAAGTTTAGGTGCTAACGATCTTCCAACGCCCCACACTTCATTTACTGGAATATGACTCATCCAAGTTTCAAGAGTGTCTTGATCCATGACATTTAAATTACATACGCCTTTAAATGAAGAATTTTTCTTTGCAATGTGATTAGCTAATTTAGATAAGGTTTTAGTAGAACCTATACCTATAGATACAGGAAGTCCTGTCCATTGTTTTATCTTAGTTTTAATTTGCTGACCGTACTTAATTAAATCTTTAGATTTAAATGAAGTTAAGTCTAAGAATGATTCATCTACAGAATAGATTTCTTGCTCAGGACTGAATTTAGAAAGCAATGTCATCACACGACGACTCATATCTAAATACAAAGTGTAGTTAGACGAGAGTGCTGTGACGTTTTCTTGTTTAGCAAACTCTTTAAGCTTAAACCAAGGCGTTCCCATCTTGATACCAAGTGTTTTAGCCTCATTTGAACGAGAAATAGCACATCCATCATTGTTACTTAAAACCACCACGGGTTTATTTTCTAGCTTAGGGTTAAATACTCTTTCACAACTGACATAAAAGTTATTAAC
>RFPQ01000226.1 GCA_009926035.1 Betaproteobacteria bacterium | reverse complement strand
GTCATTATTGAAGCTATCGCCCCCGATGGCTATAGCGGTGAAATCAAAACACTCGTGGGGATTGATCAAGAAGATAAAATATTAGGTGTAAGAGTAATTGCTCACAAAGAAACCCCTGGCTTGGGAGATTATATTGAGATTGATAAAAGCCAGTGGATTAAAAATTTTGATTTCAAATCTTTAGATAAATTAGCAGAAAAACAGTGGGCCGTTAAAAAAGATGGCGGTGATTTTGACTATGTATCTGGCGCAACGATTACATCTCGAGCTGTCGTTAAATCGACATATAAATGTCTTCTTTACTCAAAAGAAAATAAAAAAAGGCTATTTGCATTATGAGCGATATTAAAAAAATTGCATTGGATGGATTTTGGAAGCAAAATCCAGGAGTGGTTCAACTACTTGGACTATGCCCGACTCTTGCTGTCACAACTTCTGTGATCAATGGCTTAAGTCTTGGTATAGCAACCGCCCTTGTAATGGCTGCATCAAACGCCTCTGTCTCGCCGATTAGAAGATTTATACCCACTGAAATTAGAGTACCTGTTTTTATTCTTATCATAGCTTCACTTGTAACAATCATCGATTTCAGTATTCATGCTTATATTCATCCGCTTTACAAAGCTTTAGGCATTTTCATTCCTCTGATTGTTACAAACTGTATTGTATTAGCGCGCGTTGAATCTTTTGCAGCCAAGAATGAAACAGCCCCCTCTTTTTTTGATGGCCTTTTTATGGGTCTTGGTTTAGCTCTGGTGTTGGCACTTCTTGGTGGAATGAGGGAATTTTTTGGTAAAGGTACTTTATTTTCTGGTATTGATCTCATATTTGGCCCTTCTACCAGCAATTTAGTGATTCATTTTTTTAGTAATTACAACGGCTTTCTTTTAGCCATCTTACCTCCCGGAGCATTTATTGGTTTAGCTTGTCTTATTGCACTAAAAAACCGCATCGAAGCACGTTAAATAATTTTTATGAACCCTCAGAAGCGGCATAAAATTTTTGAAGTGCTATCAAAAAATACACCCCATCCCACTACCGAACTTAACTATCAAACGCCTTTTCAGCTCCTCATTGCAGTTATTTTATCTGCACAGGCGACTGATAAATCAGTCAATAAAGCCACCTTGTTACTATTTAATAAAGCATCTGATGCAAAACAACTCGCCCAAATGCAATTAAGCGATATTGAGTCTTGTATAAAAACTATTGGACTCTATAAAACAAAAGCTAAAAACATACTTGCAACCGCAAAGATTATTCATGTCAAATTTAAAGGCGAGGTGCCTCATGATCGATTGTTGCTTGAAGCACTTCCTGGTGTTGGAAGAAAAACAGCCAACGTTATTTTAAATACAATTTTTAATGAGCCAGCGATTGCGGTTGATACACATATATTTAGAATTTCAAATCGAATAAATATTGCACCAGGTGAAAATGTACTTCAGGTAGAAAAAAAATTGATGAAAGTTACCCCAAAAAAATTTTTAAAAGACGCACACCATTTATTGATTTTGCATGGGAGATATACTTGCACAGCAAGACTTCCAAAATGCAGCAGTTGTGTAATTAATGATTTATGTGAGTATAAGAAAAAAATTATTAATTAAAACGAAATAAGATTAATCTGTCTTTGAGTTGCTAATTGATTAATCTCTTTTTTTTGATCATCACTTAATGTGATCCA
>RFPQ01000225.1 GCA_009926035.1 Betaproteobacteria bacterium | reverse complement strand
ATTGAATGTTTTAAGACCGTTTGCAAATTGACATACTTTTTCATAAAGCTCTTTGTAAGTGACATTAGTAACATCACCATTATCAGCTTCAAAAATAATTGCAATTTTATTTGGTTGAGAGCTTAAATGCTTATCAAGACAGTTATAAGAAACATTTAATTCTCCATCCTCAAACCATTTGTAAAAAGGAGCATTCGAATCGTTGAGTGTTTTAGTAAAAGGTTTTTTCCAAACAATTAATTCACGAGCTAAATTAGCCCAGAATTCCTCATAATTATTGTTTGCCGCGGCACATAATTTTTCATAAGCTGCCATACCGGAAACATTAGCATCACTCACGAATGATTGATCCGGATGAAATGTTCTATGTTCATTTAATACTGACTCGATACCCATAAGTTTTAACTTAAATCCAACTTAAAAAAAAGTAAATCTATTATTAGTAGTAATTTATTTTATGTAAAGCAAAAAAACGCACTTCAATTATTTTCATTATTTAACGCTTGTGATTAGGGCTTTATGTATGGTAAAAGTCTTGCATCATAATGATTAAAACCGAGACATCATGAATTTAAGACTTAGACTAAATCTTTTGATTACGGTACTTTTGCTGATCTTTTTTATTTCAATGGGTTATACCATCATGAAAGGGTCGAAAGAGTCCATTCAAGAGGGTGTAGAGTCCGCCAACAGAGTAACAATGCAATTATTAGATACGGTCATCATAAGCTCTGCCCAAAATCCAGAATGGGGTTACACTCACGAAGTCTTAAAAAAGTTTTTGGAAGAATTAGGTCATGTAAGAAGTAGTGATATTTATTTATATTCACTGCAAGGCGATCTTCTTTACCAATCACCACCTTCTAAATATCGTGCAGATGATTTACCACCACCTAAATGGTTTTTAAATTCTTTGGCACCCAAAGAGCACATAGATACAAGAACAATAAGATTTGGGAAGTTAATTATAAAAACAAATCCCATTGGCGCAATAAAAGAATCTTGGTCTAAGATGCGTTATTTTTTTTGGATCACTCTTATTTTTTTTATTTTGTTAAATGTCTTAGTATATTGGATGCTAGGATTTTGGTTGCGTCCCCTTACGCCCATGGTAAATGCTATTAATAAAATGGGTGAAGGCGATTTTGAAGTGAGGCTTCCGAATTTTAATTTACCTGAATTTGCAGCAATAGCATCAAACTTTAATCGCATGGGGAATTCTCTTCAAGCTAAAATTCGTGAAAATCAGAGATTAGCGTTGATTGCCCAGCAAACCGCAGACGCCATTCTCATTCATGATCTTCAATCTAAAATATCTTTTTGGAATGCTTCAGCTGAAAAAATATTTGGATATTCTTCAAAAGAAATATTGGGTAAATCAGCCTATATACTTACATCTAAAGCGCATGAAAATGAATTAAGAAAAAACTTTCAATTAGTTCATAAAGGAAAAAATATTCATAATATTGAATCTCAGAGACTTAAGAAAAATGGTGGAGTAGTAAATGTTGCCATAACCTTTTCACCTCTAATTGATCCCATCTCCAATAAAATTATTGGCGATATCTGTAGTATGAGAGATATAAGTGAAAAGAAAATTGCAGAAGAATCAAAATTAAAACTTGAAGAAAATAGAAAATTCACTCAATTAATTCAAAGCCATATTGAAGATGAAAGAAGAAGTTTGGCAAGAGAGCT
>RFPQ01000224.1 GCA_009926035.1 Betaproteobacteria bacterium | reverse complement strand
ATTAAAATTTCAAGTTCTTGGTTAAGTTCAACCGAAGACATTTGTAAAAGTTTAATAGATTGCTGGAGCTGTGGAGTAAGGGATAAATGCTGGGATGCTTTAAATTGAAGATTTTGTTTCATCGCTTAAATAGCGCTAATTTAAATAGTTATAGATAAAAGTCTTTACCTAAATAAACATCTTTAACATTTTGATCATTAGCAAGAGCTTTAGGTAAGCCTGATGCGAGAATTTTTCCTTGATTTACAATATACGCACGATCACAAATACCTAATGTTTCACGAACGTTATGATCTGTGATAAGAATGCCAATTTTTTGCTGAGCAAGATATTTGATAATTTTTTGAATATCAATCACCGCAATAGGATCAATTCCTGCGAAAGGCTCATCCAGCAAGATGAAGGTTGGATTTGAAGCAAGACATCTCGCAATTTCAACACGACGTCTTTCACCACCAGAAAGACTGATTGCAGAATTATTTCTAATGTGAGTAATACCTAATTCCTGTAGAAGCTCTTCAAGTCTCTTGTTCATCTGTTCATGAGTTAACTCTTGTAATTCTAAAATAGCTAAAATATTTTCAGCTACTGTCATTTTTCTAAAGATCGAAGACTCTTGGGGTAGATAAGATAGACCTAATTTTGCTCGTCTATGAATTGGCATTTTGGATAAGTTGACATTGTCTAATGAGATCCGCCCCTGATCAGCTGGAATAAGTCCTACAATCATATAAAAACTTGTTGTTTTTCCAGCGCCATTAGGGCCAAGTAATCCGACAATTTCACCGCTCTTAATAGTTAAAGATACATCTTGAACAACAGTTCTTTTTTTAAAGGTTTTTTTAAGGTTTTCAATAACTAATTCGCTCATATTAAATCGCTATTCCTGTGGTTTTTTCTTTGGCTGAATAATTGCTCGGGTTCTGCTACCAGGGACAGTTTCTCCCGCTTTATTTTTAGTATTACCGGACATTGCTTTTGCAAATTCAGCATTTGCGTCGTACATAATGTAATCACCATAAACGACATCCTCACCTTTTTTTACCCATGCTTTACTATATAAATGAACTTTATCCATACGTCCGTCATACTCGATTCTCTGCGCACCCCCTTCAATATATTCATTTCTACCCTCTCTTTTTTGTTTGAAGGTCGTGGGATTCCCAATACTTGTGCTATGTTGAAAACCTTGATTATCTTCTCGAACAGAAAGTTCGTCAGCTTTAATGAGTAGTGTGCCTTGTGTCAGTATGACATTACCAGAATATACACTTGTATTCTTTGAATCGTCTGATGTCATTTTGTCAGACTCAAGTTCGATAGGCTTATCTCGATCAGCTTTTTCAGCAAAGACGTATGACGAGCTTGTGCTTAAAAAGCATAACGAAATAAATATAAATTTTAGTAGTGATCTTTTAAAAAATATTGAGAGCATTATTTCTTCAAATTCTTATTTTGAGTAATAGGACGAGCGTTTGAATTTATTTTCTTTACCGGCTTTTCATAATGCACACGAACTTTTTCTAACAAGGTGATTATTCCATTTTTCTTATCATATTTCATACCAATCGCATTGACGACAGTTTTGGGCTCTTGAGTAATGCGAACAGGTCTTTTTGTAAATGCTTGGTCTTTGTGAGGCAATACGGTTAATTGGTCTGTAAAAAGCTCCATTTTTGGTTTTGTTTCTGTTTCGAG
>RFPQ01000223.1 GCA_009926035.1 Betaproteobacteria bacterium | reverse complement strand
GGAAGTTTTCCTGATATGCTTTCGTATCAATTACGTCACAATAGTAAACATATTAAGAAGGGTTAGAGTTTGAGTTTAAAGCTTCGTCTTATTTTGATTATCAACGCCGTATTGCTTCTTATCTTGATGCTAGGAGGCATTCTAGCGATCGATACGGCTAAGAAAAATGTGCGGGCTGAGGTAGCTTCTGCTGAAAAATTAGCGCTTTATTTATTTGATATTGGGGTTTTAAAGAACCCTAAGTACTACTCGATTGAGAGTGAATATAAGCCACTTAATTTACAGAGCTTGATGCATATGAGGCATCTCAAAATAGAGTTCTTTAATTTAGAGGGTAAGTTAGTGGATAGTAATGTGTCTGAAACACACACCAAGGCTATTGATCAGGCCCCTAACTGGTTTGTGAACTTTATGGGTTTAATTTCAGAACCTTGGCAACTCCAGCGCTTACCGGTAGAGATTCTAGGACAGCCTAAAGGAGCCATTGTGATTACCCCAGATCCTAGTTATGAGTTTGGTGAGATATGGAATCAATTGGCCGGCATCTTTTATTTGGCAGGTGCTTTTTTTATTTTGACGAATATTTTAGTGGCATGGATTGTGTTTAGAGCATTAAGCCCTGTGGAATTTATTTTAAAAGCTTTAACAGAGCTAGAGACTGGAAATTTAAGCGTAAAGATGCCGGACTTAAAAACATCTGAACTTGCAGATATTAGTCAAAAATTTAATCATATGGTGAAAACATTAAGGCTCAGTATTGAGCAGAACCACCAGTTATCACGTAAATTAATTCGTATCCAAGAGGAGGAGAGAAAAAGTTTGGCGCGTGATCTCCATGATGAATTTGGACAATCCTTAACGGCCATTCATACCGATGCAGCGGTATTAAAGACACTTGCAAATAAAGACTACCCAAAAATAAAACCTTCAGTGAATGCGATTTCGGATCTCTCAAAACATCTTATGAATCTTGTGGGAGGCATGCTTAATCGTCTGAAGTTAGGGGTCCTTAATGAATTAGGATTGGAAGAAGGGTTAAAAGACTTATTAAACACCTGGCAATTAAGACATCCAAAAATTAATCTTCATTATCAAATTAGCTTAAATGCATTACCTAGGATTAAAGAAACAGTATCGGTCACAAGTTACCGTATTATTCAAGAGTGTTTAACGAATATTTCAAGACATGCAAAAGCTAAAAATGTAGAAATAAGTGTGATATGTATTAAAAAAAATAGATCAAGTACTATGATCGATATCGAAGTGATCGATGACGGCGTGGGTTTTAATAAATCGCATCGCGATGGATTTGGTTTAACAGGTATGCGTGAGCGCATTAATGCGATCAATGGAAAAATCAATATCGTAAGTGAAATTAACCATGGCGTTAAATTCAATATTCAATTACCCATTTTTATGAAGAAAAAATAAATGGCTAAAAAAACAACCATTGTCCTCATTGATGATCATGCCGTGGTAAGAGCAGGGGTGAGGCGTCTTCTTGAGCAGGAATCTTTATTTGAGGTGATAGGCGAAGCCGAGAGTGGAGAAAAAGCCTACCAGATTTTTGGAGAATTAAAGCCTGATGTTATGGTAATGGATTTATCGATGCCTGGTATGGGAGGGCTTGAAGCGATTCGTCGTATTTTAATGCGTCATGAGAAAGCTAAAATTTTAGTCTTATCGATGCATGAAGATTTATCT
>RFPQ01000222.1 GCA_009926035.1 Betaproteobacteria bacterium | reverse complement strand
CAAGAAATGGGAATTAAGGTAGATGGTGAAGTTGTAGTTGAATATCAAAAAAGATCGGAGCACATTAATCCTCCTTTTGCGGAACAAGAGATGACCAATCTCTTTATGCGTTTATCTAGAACCAATCAACAAGCAGTTATGTATTTAGATGGTCATGGTGAAAGAAATTTAATTGGACTTAAAAATAATGACGTAGGTGAATTTGGTAAGCAATTAGAATCGAAGGGCTTTAAATTTGCTAATCCAAATCTCGCTGTTGAATCAGAAGTACCTTTAAATGGTTCAATGTTAGTAATTGCTAGCCCACAAAAAAATATTCCAGCTGTGGAAGCAAAAAAAATTAAAAAATTCCTAGAGTCAGGCGGAAATTTACTTTGGCTCCTTGATGATAATAACTTTCATGGCTTGGAAGAAGTGGCCTCATATCTTGGACTCACTGTTTCAAATGGACATGTAGTAGACCCAATAGCAAAAGTTGAAGGTGCTGATGAAAATGTGTCTTTTGCATCTTCTTATGGTGTCCATGCAATTACTAAAAACTTTATGCTAAGAACGCTCTTTTCGAATGCGCATGAAGTAAGCGCTAAAGGCACGTTAGACAATGGCTGGGAAGTTAGTAAACTTATCGAGGTTTCTCCAAATGGTTGGTTAGAGTCTTCACCATCAAAAACGAATCAAAAATCAACTTTTGATAAGAATAAAGATAAACCAGGCCCCATTAATATTGCAGTTGCTCTCCAAAGGACTTATGGTAAAAAAGGCCAAAGAGTTGTGGTGGTTGGCAATGGAAATTTCTTATCTAATACATTTATTACGACAGGTGGTAATTTAGATCTTGGCATCAATATGATCAATTGGTTGTCAGGAGACGATAATTTAATCTCTATTCAGCCTATGCCTTTAAAAGATGTGAATGTAACTATTCCAAACGATAACACTTCTGTCTTGATCGCCTGGACAGTATTCCATAGCTTCCAGTATTTCATTCCTATCATTATTTTTGTTTTAGGCATATTTTTCTGGTTTAAGCGCAGAAAAGCTTAGTATAAAAATATGAAAAATCGTTGGCTAATTAATATAATTTTGCTTCTGATCGTTTTATCGATTTCTCTTTTTTTAGCTCTTAAACCCCCACAAAAAAAACAAACAAAACAATTTGAAGTCAGCACTTTTAATTTAAGTGATTTTGATGCTGTAAAGATTGATTTTCCTTCTAGGGCATCTGTTGTTTTAAAAAAAAATAATGAAGCCTGGGATATACTTGAACCGATCAAAGGTCGCGCAGATCAATTTTCAGTTCAAAAAATTATTTCTGTTGTGGCAACATCTAGTAGCGAGAAATTACCATCAAATGACCTGCCTAAATATGGCTTAGATAAACCTACCGTTAAATTAAAACTTCAACATAAAGGTGCAGAAGAAGAGTTTATTTTTGGCACATATAATTCCGTCACGGAAGATCAATATCTTTTATATAAAAATAACGTATATCTTATTAGCGGTTCTTATTCAGAGGCAGCATCTACGCAGCCTTTTGAGCTTATTGATAAATCACCCATAAGTAGAACAGAGCAAATTAAAGAATTTGACTTTTCTCGTCTTGAGCAATGGCAATCTAAACGCTTAAAACTATCACGCAGTAATAACGAATGGAAAGCCAGTGAAGGCAATTCATTTAAACAAGATGATATGGCTGAATGGTTTGA
>RFPQ01000221.1 GCA_009926035.1 Betaproteobacteria bacterium | reverse complement strand
AAACATTCATTCATAAATATTTTGGAGAAATAAAAATGGCAGCAAAAGACGTAAGATTTGGTGACGACGTTCGCCAAAAGATGATTACTGGTGTAAATATTTTAGCGAACGCAGTGAAAGTTACACTTGGTCCTAAAGGAAGAAATGTTGTTTTAGAGCGTTCATTCGGCGCACCTACAATCACTAAAGATGGTGTATCAGTTGCAAAAGAAATCGAACTTAAAGATAAGTTTGAAAATATGGGTGCACAAATGGTTAAAGAAGTTGCATCCAAAACATCTGATATCGCAGGTGACGGTACAACTACTGCAACTGTATTAGCACAAGCTATTATTCGCGAAGGCATGAAATCAGTCGCAGCGGGTATGAACCCTATGGATCTCAAAAGAGGTATCGACAAAGCTGTTGAAGGCGGAGTTGCTGAGCTTAAAAAATTAAGTAAGCCATGTACAACAAGCAAGGAAATTGCTCAAGTTGGCTCTATCTCTGCCAACTCTGATCACTCTATTGGACAAATCATTGCAGATGCAATGGATAAAGTAGGCAAAGAAGGCGTAATCACAGTAGAAGATGGATCAGGCTTAACAAACGAGCTTGACGTTGTAGAAGGTATGCAATTTGATCGCGGATACCTTTCACCTTACTTTATTAATAATGCAGATCGTCAAATTGCATTATTAGAAAATCCATACGTTTTATTGCATGACAAAAAAATCTCTAACATCAGAGATCTACTTCCAGCACTTGAACAAGTTGCTAAATCAAGCCGTCCTCTCCTTATTATCGCTGAAGATATTGAAGGTGAAGCTCTTGCGACTTTAGTAGTCAATAACATTCGTGGCATCTTAAAAACTGTTGCAGTCAAAGCCCCTGGTTTTGGTGACAGAAGAAAAGCAATGCTTGAAGATATTGCAATTCTTACTGGTGGCACAGTAATTTCAGATGAAGTAGGTTTGAAATTAGAAACAATTAAAATTGAAGATTTAGGTCAAGCAAAAAGAATTGAAGTGGGTAAAGAAAATACCATCATCATCGATGGCACAGGTGACGAAAAAAATATTAAGTCGCGCATTGCTCAAATTAAAACACAAATCGAAGAAGCGACAAGCGATTACGATAAAGAAAAACTTCAAGAACGTGTTGCAAAACTCGCAGGTGGTGTTGCTGTGATTAAAGTAGGTGCAACGACTGAAATTGAAATGAAAGAAAAGAAAGCGCGTGTTGAAGATGCACTTCATGCAACAAGAGCTGCTGTTGAGGAAGGTATCGTAGCTGGTGGTGGCGTTGCTTTAATTAGAGCTCGTGATGCAATTGCTAAAGTTAAAGGTGAAAATGCAGACCAAGAAGCAGGTATTAGAATCGTACTTCGCGCTGTTGAAGAGCCCTTAAGACAAATTGTGGCAAATGCTGGTGTAGAACCATCAGTCGTCGTTAATAACGTAGTGGCTGGTAAAGGCAACTATGGCTTTAACGCTGCAAATGAAACTTATGGCGACATGGTTGAGATGGGTGTTTTAGATCCTACTAAAGTTACTCGTTCTGCATTACAGCATGCAGCATCTATAGCCGGTCTCATGTTAACAACTGACTGTATGGTAGCTGAACTCCCTAAAGACGACGCTCCAGCAATGGGCGGAGGTGATATGGGTGGCATGGGCGGTATGGGTGGCATGGGCGGTATGATGTAACTCAAAAGCAGCAATAAAAAAAGACCTCTTAAGAGGTCT
>RFPQ01000023.1 GCA_009926035.1 Betaproteobacteria bacterium | reverse complement strand
CGGATTATGGCAGATATTATTCAATTATTAGAGCAAGAAGAAATTGCTCGTCTAGGTAAAACCATCCCTAACTTTGCACCAGGCGACACAGTTGTAGTCGGTGTAAACGTAGTTGAAGGTACAAGAAAACGTGTGCAGCTTTATGAAGGTGTTGTGATTTCAAAAAGAAATCGCGGCCTCAATTCGGCTTTCACAGTGCGTAAGATTTCATCTGGTGAAGGTGTTGAGCGAACATTCCAAACTTATTCTCCTTTAATCGCATCCATCGAGTTAAAACGTCGCGGTGATGTGCGTCGTGCAAAACTTTATTACTTACGTGAGCGTTCAGGTAAATCTGCACGTATCCGTGAAAAATTAGATGCACGTGAAAAAGAAATTATTCAAGACATTCCAAAAACAGAAACATCGAAGGCGGCAGCGCCTGAGACAGCTCCCGACAAGGCAGCTGAGTAATTTAAACAGCCTCGCTTTAGCGGGGCTTTTTTATTTGTGTTAATCTTTTTGTATGGTGAAGAAAACACGAGAGCCCATTGTAATTTCTGATGACGAAAAAAAAGTTATCGATCAATTTATTGATCACCTATGGCTTGAAGATGGTTTAGCTAAAAATACTTTAGAAAGCTATCGTTTTGATTTAATGCAATTCTCAGAATTTTTAAATCAGGATATCAAAAAAATATTATTGGAGGCTGATCAAGGCGATATTCAAGCTTACCTTGCAAATAAATTTAGTCATGTCAAAGCGAGAAGCATTTCAAGATTGATCGCAACACTTCGACGCTTCTATCGTTATCACTTACGTGAACGACATATTCATGAAGATCCAACACTTCATATTGAAGCCCCTAAATTACCGAAGTCACTCCCCAAAAGCTTAAATGAAACTGAAGTAGAGTCGCTTTTAAAAGCACCTGAGATTGCAACGCCTTTAGGTCTTCGTGATCGCGCGATGTTAGAACTTCTCTATGCCTGTGGTTTACGCGTGACAGAACTGATTAGCTTAAGAGTGACAGAAGTAAGTCTTACTGAAGGTGTGATTCGTGTCACAGGTAAGGGAAGTAAAACACGATTGGTACCTATGGGAGAAGTTGCTGTTGAATGGATTGATCGTTATTTAAAAGAAGCGAGACCTCATATTCTTAATCAACATGTGTCAGATGATTTATTTGTAACACAGCGCGGAGAATTAATGACGCGCCAATCCTTTTGGCATTTAATTAAACGCTATGCCTTGATCGCAGACATTCAAAAAACATTATCCCCCCATGTGTTGCGACATGCCTTTGCAACACACTTACTTAATCATGGTGCAGATTTGCGCGTGGTTCAAATGTTGTTGGGACATGCAGATATTTCGACCACACAAATTTATACACATGTGGCACGTGAACGTTTAAAAAAACTGCACGAAACGCATCACCCTAGAGGTTAAGCGCGCACACCTTTTTCAAAAATCACGCCCACAGCTTTTACTTGAGGCAAGATTTGAGGTTTTGAAATTTTAAGTTTGATCCAAGGAGCTTTGAATTCTTTTTCTAGCATTTCAATAATGCGATGCGCTAAAGGCTCTAGCAATTTAAATGTATGATTTGATGTGATCGATTTAATACGTTCAGCAACAACCGCATAATCAATGGTATCTGTGATCAAATCAGAAGTCGCTGACGTGATTTGAGGTAAAGTCATTTCAAGATCAATGAGCAGCGTTTGTGGAAGTGCACGTTCCCAGTCAGAGACACCGATAATGGTTTCAACTTTCATCTCTTCTATAAAAATAAGTGGGGCCGTCATGAGTGCTTCAAAAAATTGTAAAATAGAGTTTTCATTATAAAGTGATTTTCAAATGATGAACGTGATTTACCTTCTTTTTAGCTATCTCATTGGTGCCATTTCATTTGGTATCGTCATCAGCCATATTTTTTCTCTGCCTGATCCTCGCACTATTGGCTCTAAAAATCCGGGTGCGACGAATGTTTTACGAACCGGAAAAAAATTAGCAGCTTTACTGACTCTTTTAGGCGATGCTTTAAAAGGTTCTTTGACAGTCGGTTTAGCACAATACTTTGAATTGTCACCTCTTATGGTGGGACTGATTGCGATTGCAACCCTCATAGGACATGTCTTTCCCATTTACTATGGCTTTAAAGGCGGCAGAGGCGTTGCCACAGCGGCAGGCATTCTCTTTATGTTTTCCTGGACCATGGGGCTCATAGTATTAGCCATATGGCTCGGCGTATTTTTTATTTGGCGCTATTCATCTCTGGCTGCCATTATTGCAGCAAGCTTATCTCCAGTGATTGGTTTTTTTTATAAGATTGATTTTTATGAATTGATCGCCACATCCATCATCGCGCTCATTTTAATTTTGCGTCATGTTGAAAATATTAAACGTTTAATTGATGGAACTGAAACAGGCTTTAAAGATAAGAAATAGTTTTTAAGCTAATTGCCATCTGGGTTTAACTGAAAAAGCAAGATCACGTTTTAATGAAGTTTCTAATCGCATCGCCCCTGCAAAAGCAATCATGGCACCATTGTCTGTACAAAACTCTAAGCGCGGAAAAAATACTTCATAATTTTTTTGAGCGAATGTACTGACCAACTTTTGTCGTAATTGTTTATTAGCGCCCACCCCGCCTGATACAACCAGCTGTTTTAAACCTTTTTGATCTAAAGCATGAAGGCATTTTTTAGTTAAGACATCGGTGATGGCTTCTTGAAATGCAAATGCGATATTGGCTTTAATGTCATCCGTTAAATTTTCTTGCGCGCGAATAAGATGTAGAACCGCTGTTTTCAATCCACTAAAACTAAAATTTAAATCTTTGCTATGAATAAGAGGTCTTGGTAAATCAAAATGAGGTTTTCCTTTTTCAGCAAGAAGGGATAGAGCTAAACCACCTGGATATCCCAAACCTAATAATTGTGCAGTTTTATCAAAAGCCTTAAAGTATCGCCAATAATTTCGTATAGACCCATTTTTTTTACATGAATAATTTGTGTGTGACCTCCTGAAACAAGAAGTGCTAAAAAAGGAAAGTTGGGCGCATTTTTTTCCAATAAAGGAGCTAATAAATGACCTTCTAAATGGTGGATCGGGATCGTAGGAATTTGAAGTGAAAAAGCCAAGGCTTCAGCAAGTGAGCTTCCGACCAATAAGGCCCCGGATAATCCGGGTCCTTGGGTGTAAGCGATGGCATCCACATTCTCTTTTTTAAGCCCCGTCTTTTTAAAAAGACTTTCAAGTAATGGCAAAATAAGCCTAATATGGTCTCGAGAGGCCAATTCAGGGACCACCCCGCCGTAAGCCTCATGAAGGTCGACCTGAGAATGCAGCGTATGGCCTAAAAGACCTTTTTCACTGTCAAAAAGGGCTAATCCAGTCTCATCGCAGGAGGTTTCAATACCAAGGACTAACATGGGTTTAAGGCTCAAAAAAGATTGATAAATGAATAGATTAGCATTAAAATAACGGACTTTTCCAAAATTCCATTTGGAGAAAACACACAAAAACGCATTATTTAAAATAAGAGAGTTTAATGTCAACAGTACGTGTAAAAGAAAACGAGCCATTCGACGTAGCACTTCGTCGTTTCAAGCGCTTAATTGAGAAGACAGGCCTTATTAACGACTTACGTGCGCGTGAGTTCTATGAGAAGCCAACATGGGAACGTAAACGTAAAGCTGCTGCTGCAGTGAAGCGTCAATACCGTCGTCTTCGCAATCAAATGCTCCCCCCAAAATTATTCTAATTTTTTAAGATGTCCTTAAAAGTAAAAATTACTGAGGACATGAAGGAAGCTATGCGCGCTAAGGATGTAGTTCGCCTTGGCACAATTAGACTTCTTCAATCAGCTATTAAACAACGTGAAGTCGATGAACGTATTGAATTGACGGATCAAGATGTGATGGCTGTCATTGAAAAAATGTTAAAACAACGTCGTGATTCCATCGAAGCTTATGAGTCAGCGGCAAGACAAGATTTAGCGGATGCTGAAAAAGCTGAAGTAGTGATTTTGCAAAGCTATCTTCCAAAAGCTTTCACTGATGAAGAAGTGGGCGCCATTTTAGATGCTGCGATTAAAGCCACTAATGCGACAAGCATTAAAGAGATGGGTCAAGTGATGGCGATCGTGAAACCGCAAGTCGTGGGTCGCGCAGACATGGGTAAATTATCAGCGCTCATCAAACAAAAGCTCGGCTAAAAACTCAATATAAAAATTTAAAAAAATGATGAGGGAGCTTAAGGCTCCTTTTTATTTTTAAGCTATGATTAAACGCATATGATTCCAGAGTCATTCATCCAAGAACTTTTAAATCGTGTCGATGTGATCGATGTGATTGATAAAAGTGTGCCTTTAAAAAAAGCAGGCAGTAACTATGTAGCTTGCTGTCCCTTTCATCAAGAAAAGTCACCTTCATTTACAGTGAGTCCTTCTAAACAGTTTTATCATTGCTTTGGATGTGGTGCACATGGATCTGCTTTAAGTTTTCTTATTGAATACCAAGGCATGAGTTTTGTGGATGCGGTAGAAGATCTTGCTAAATCAGTGGGCTTAACCGTTCCGCAAGACACACAAAAAATCTCACCTGAAGCCAAAGAAAAAAATTTAGCTTTAGGTGAAGCATTACAAATAGCTTCTCAGTATTATCAAAGTGCTTTAAAAAAATCAGAACGTGCCATTGAATATTTAAAAAAACGTGGGCTCACAGGACAAATCGCTAAAATATTTCAATTGGGTTACGCACCTCAAGGTTGGCAAAATTTAGAAAGTGCCTTTAAAAAATATGATGATGAAGCACTTAATATTGCAGGGCTTGTGTTAAAAAATGATCAAGGTAAACGCTATGATCGTTTTCGTGATCGCATCATGTTTCCGATTCACAATATGAAGGGTGAAATCATTGGCTTTGGTGGGCGTGTCATTAATCCTGAAGATACCCCTAAATATTACAACTCACCTGAAACGCCACTTTTTCAAAAGAGCCAAGAGCTCTATGGACTTTTTGCAGCGCGTCGATTCATTCGTGAAAAAGGTTGTGTACTTGTCGTTGAAGGCTATATGGATGTGGTAGGTCTTGCACAATTTGGTGTCATGAATTCGGTTGCAACATTAGGTACTGCCACATCTGCATTTCATATTAAAAAATTAATGCGTCAAACCGATACAATCATTTTTTGTTTTGATGGCGATAATGCAGGTAAAGCGGCAGCATGGCGTGCCATGATGAATGCACTGCCAAGTTTGAACGACAAAGTCGTTTTGAAATTTTTATTTTTACCTGAAGAGCATGATCCCGATAGCTTCATTAGAGCACATAGCAAAGAAGCTTTTGAATCGATGATACAAGATGCGATGCCTCTATCGCAATATTTAATGCAACATTTAACCGAAAAAAATGATTTAGCCACTCAAGAAGATAAAGTGAAATTTCTTAATGAAGCGGAACCGATTTTAAAAGAAATCACTGCGCCTAAATTAAGCTTACTTTTACGTAAGCGTTTTGCGGAATTACTTCATTTGAATGACAAAGAAATAGATCAATTGCTTCATGTGGCACAGCCTCAAGTGCAAAATAATAAAACGAATATCAAAACGAAGGGCAAACTTCCTTCTTCAGTGAAACGTAAATTCATTTTGCTGCTTATTTTAAAACCCCAGCTTGCTATCACCGAAGATTTGACTTTGGCCCAAAGTGATACTTTTGAAGACGATTTACTTAAAAAAGTTTTAGCACTTGCCTTAAATCAACCCGAATCGAAACCTTCTTCCATTCTTCATGGTCTAAAGTCACAAGTAGATAATGTCATTATGGATTTGGTGCATGAAGAATTGACTCATTTTGATGATCAGATCCATTTTGAATCTGAAATTGAGGGGGCTAGGAAGGCATTACTAGAGCAGGGGAAAGCCTCTAAAACCAAAGCCCATTTTAGTGCTTTGAAGGATAAGCCTTTAAGTAGCTTAACTGATGAGGAAAAAGAGCACCTTAAAACCCTGACGCAAAGACCCAAAACACCCCCTAAAACTTGAGCCTTTCATTGACCAAAAAGGGCATTTTTGGTACACTTAAAGGTTACGCGTTTATTTATATTTTGTTGATTTATAAGGCAAAATAAGCCCTAACAAGAAGAGGTAGAGCATGGCCAGACCAAAAAAAGACCCGTCGCAAAAAAAGAACCCCAAAATGAAAGATTTTTATGGAAATGCGAATGATGCAAATCCTAAAGATGTCGAAGAGCGACGTACCCGTCTTAAATCCTTAATCGTTCTTGGTAAAGAGCGAGGCTATCTCACTTACGCTGAAATTAATGACCACTTGCCTGACGAAATTCAAGAGTCAGAACAAATCGAAGGCATTGTTAGCATGATCAACGACATGGGGATCATGGTTTATGAACAAGCCCCTGATGCAGAAGCCCTTCTTATGGCTGATGTGCCTCCCCCTGTGACGGATGAAGAGGCTGCTGAAGAAGCTGAGCAAGCCCTTGCCACTGTAGATTCTGAGTTTGGTAGAACAACAGACCCTGTGCGTATGTACATGCGCGAAATGGGAACTGTCGATCTATTGACGCGCGAAGGTGAAATCGAAATTGCAAAACGTATTGAAGATGGCTTAAAGCATATGGTGCAAGCCATTGCTGCATGCCCTACAACGATTACCGAACTCCTTGCGATGGTCGACAAGGTTGAATCGAATGAATTGAGTGTCGACGAAGTGGTCGATGGTTTAATCGATGTCGAAGTGGAAGGGCCGATCGTGGCTGCCGATGTGGAAGAAGAAGTTGAAGAAGATATTGATGAAGACGACGACGATGATGCAGATGGTGCGAAAGCTGCTGCAATCTCAGCTGAAGCGCTCGCAAAATTACGCGAAGAAGTCTTAACACTGCGATTCGAAAAACCAATAAGAAGATGAATGACATTCGCCTAAAAAAAGGTATTGATGATCCTGCATATAAAAAACTCCATGAATCTGTTTTAAAAGAATTGATGGAATTTAGATTCTCAGCAAAACAAGTCGAAGCGCTTTGTGACTCTGTGAGAGATCGTGTTAATGAAATTCGAACGCACGAAAGAAAATTGATGGATTTCTGTGTCGAGAAATCAGGCATGCCTCGCACATATTTTATTAAGAGTTTTCCAGGTAATGAAACGAATCTTCATTGGTTAACGGATGAACTCAAACACGATAAGCCTTATAACGTAAAACTCGAGCGCTTCAAACACTCGATCGTCGACCAGCAAGATCAATTGATTGCAATTGAAAAAGAAGTAGGTTTGTCGATCAAAGATTTAAAAGAAATTAATAAGCAAATGACAACAGGTGAAGCGAGAGCTCGTCGTGCAAAACGTGAAATGATCGAAGCCAACTTACGTCTTGTGATTTCGATTGCAAAAAAATATACCAATCGCGGCCTTCAATTCTTGGATCTCATCCAGGAAGGCAATATCGGTCTGATGAAAGCAGTGGATAAATTTGAATATCGTCGTGGTTATAAATTTTCAACGTATGCGACTTGGTGGATTCGTCAGGCGATTACGCGTTCGATTGCTGACCAAGCAAGAACGATTCGTATTCCAGTGCATATGATTGAAACCATTAACAAGATGAATCGTATTTCACGACAAATTCTGCAATCGACAGGTGCTGAACCAGATCCATCGGTCCTCGCTGAAAAAATGGAAATGCCAGAAGACAAGATTCGTAAGATTTTAAAAATTTCTAAAGAGCCTATTTCGATGGAAACACCAATTGGCGATGATGAAGATTCTCATCTTGGCGATTTTATTGAAGACGCAGCCACATTAACTCCAATTGATGCAGCCGTGTATGGGTCTCTTCGTGATGTGACTGCAGAAATCTTAGAGTCACTGACACCGCGTGAAGCGAAAGTATTACGTATGCGTTTTGGCATTGAAATGAATACTGACCATACCTTAGAAGAGGTAGGTAAACAATTTGATGTGACACGTGAACGTATTCGACAAATCGAGGCGAAAGCGTTAAGAAAATTAAGACATCCAACACGCTCAGAGAGATTACGTAGTTTCTTAGAAAACGGAAAAGAATAAACCAATCTATTAGAGGGCCTATAGCTCAGTTGGTTAGAGCAGAGGACTCATAATCCTTTGGTCCCTGGTTCGAGTCCAGGTGGGCCCACCAAATTTAGTTAAAGAAGGGTAACAACATGACAAAAGAAGTAGTTTTAAAATATTTACAAAAACACGGACAAAAAATTGATCACGAAATTGTTAAAGATACAGGCATTGATTTAAAAGAATTAAGAAAAACGATTTCAGAATTACAAAGTAAGAATCTTATTCAGACATGTACCATCATTCAGCATGGTGCCAAAGGTAAACTTATTGAGGGTATTCAGTGCCGTATTGCAGGCTATACACCACCAGCAGCGCCGGGCAGAAAAGCTCCTGCAGCACCACCTCAGTAATTTAATTTAAATCTGACGCTCGACTTCGTCGATGATCGAGGAAGGCTTAATTTTTAGGGCAGAAGCTAATTTAAATATTGTGTAGAGACTTGGGTCCTTGTGACCCATTTCTAGTTCACTGATATAAGCGCGAGAAAGACCTGAATCAATTGATAAGGTCTCTTGTGTAAACTTTTTACCAAGCCTTTTTTTTCTTAATACAGCTCCAAAGGTATTATCAATTTTTGTAAGTTTATTCACTAAGTAACTATGCATTAAATTAAAGAATAATTCTGTCATTCTTAGATGACATAATTCGAAGTAGAAGTTGCAATCGCTCAATAATTGCAACTTATAGATGGAATCAGGGGAGGCAGAGAATTGGATGTACTATTTAATTTGCTAAATTATGAATACACATAAATTATTTTCTGATGAACTCAACAAAGCATTAAGACTTAAGTACAAATCTAAAAAAATTTCTGCACTTTACTTTGCAACACAGTTTAATAAGCAATGCAAAAAATC
>RFPQ01000220.1 GCA_009926035.1 Betaproteobacteria bacterium | reverse complement strand
AGTAAAATGTGTAAAACTAGGTAAAGAATTAGATGGATTAGATTTTCCGCCTTATCCTGGACCTTTGGGAAAACGTATTTATGAGAGTGTATCTAAAGAAGCATGGGCAGGATGGCTTAAACATCAAACGATGTTGGTTAATGAAAACCGATTAAGTTTTGTGGATCCGGCTGCACGTAAATATTTAACCGAACAAACGGAAGCTTATTTTTTTGGTGATGGTGCAGATAATGCGTCAGGGTATGTACCACCTAAAAGTTAGTAAAAAAAGCAATAAAAAAGCGCTTCATTGTGAAGCGCTTTTTTATTTCAATAATATTTAATTATTCTTTAATCGTCTTTTGAATTTCTTTGATACTTGCATGACGAATGTCTTTACCTTTTACAGTGTAGACAATGTACTCAGAAATATTTTTTGCGTGATCGCCAATTCGCTCAATCGCTTTAGCGACAAACATGACTTCTAGTGACATGGAGATCGTTCTTGGATCTTCTAACATGAACGTGACAAGCTGACGAATGGTTGATCGATATTGCTCATCAACCAATTCATCTTTTTTAGCAATCTCAACTGTTTTACTGACATCCATACGCGCAAATGAATCGAGTGACGTTCTCAGCATCTGACGAACCACTTCTACCATCGTTTTTACTTCGCTAAAGCGAAGTTTGGTCATACGATTGTCTTCAATAATACGAAGTGCAGTTCTTGCAATTTTTGTGGCTTCATCTCCAATACGTTCAAGATCCGTAATGGTTTTTAAGATCATCATGATCATACGAAGATCACCTGCTGCAGGCTGACGTCTTGCAATAATGCGAGAGCAATCTTCGTCCACTTCGATTTCAAGTTCATTGACGCGTTGATCAGAATCCATGACGCCTTGTGCCATTTGTGCATCAGACTTCACAAGCGCTTCGATGGCATTAACGAGCTGTTCCTCAACAATCCCGCCCATTTCTAAAACTTTTGCACGGACTGATTCGAGTTCGTTGTCGTATTCTTTATAGGTGTGTTCTGAAGCCATAATCGTTACCTTAAGTTTAATGTATCAATTTTATTACTAAAATATGACATTTTTATGTCCAAATAAGTTTATTTAGTAATGGTTTTAACGCCATCATTTGTCGCTAAAAGAAGCACATTGGCAGGCCTTGCCGCAAATAGGCCGTTTGTAACTACACCAACGATTTGATTAATAGTTGCCTCCATCGCAATAGGATCTTTAATTACGAGGCCATGTATATCTAAAATGATGTTGCCATTATCAGTTGTAAAGTTTCTCAATTGTGGTTGCCCACCTAATTTAGTGAGTTCTCGAGCTACATAGCTTTTAGCCATCGGGAGGACTTCCACAGGTAAAGGAAACTTGCCTAGAATAGGTACATATTTAGTTTCATCACAGATACAGATAAAGGTTTTTGCAACTGCGGCTACAATTTTTTCTCGAGTTAAGGCACCACCACCACCTTTGAGCATATGCATGTGCTCAGTGATTTCGTCTGCACCATCGACATAAATGTCCATACTATTCACGCTATTAAGGTCAAAAACTTCAATCCCATGTTTGCGTAAACGATCTGCTGAGGCCTCGCTACTCGCAACTGCACCATCAATCTTATGTTTTACTTTTGCTAATTCATCGATGAAGTAATTTGCTGTGGAGCCTGTGCCCACACCAATGATGCCAGACTTCACATACTCAATCGCAGCCTTTGCAACCTGTT
>RFPQ01000219.1 GCA_009926035.1 Betaproteobacteria bacterium | reverse complement strand
AGCTTCGATAAAATTTTTCATATCTTGCCCTACAAATGACTTATCTTTGATGGATACCAGTGCTTCTTCGGCACTCCAAGTTAATTTTTCACCATAACAAAATACTTGATCTGCATCTTTTAAACTTTGAGGCAATGCACTCTTCATCGTACCTAATTTCATCGTATTAGATCTTGGTTCTAATACTGCAATGATTCTTGCTTTTCCAACCTTCGCTCGAAGGCCTGCAAGAGTTGTGGATATAGCTGCTGGGTGATGCGCAAAATCATCATAAATCGTGATGCCGTTTTTTTCGCCAATACATTCCATTCTGCGTTTGACATTTTTGAATGTCTGTAAGGCCTCTATCGCATCTTCAAATTTAACACCCACGTGATGTGATGCTGCCATTGCCGCTAATGCGTTCATACGATTATGATGACCTAAAAGTTCCCAAGATAAAGTACCTATCAATTGGCCGAAATTCATCACTTCAAATGATTGGTCCTGATTGACTTTGCCGATAGACAAGCCTTGTTGACTTCCAATATAAACTTTTTCTGACCAACATCCTCTCTCAATCACTCTTTTTAAACTTTCTTCTTCATCATTAATAATGACCCGTCCAATACCAGGCACCATACGTACCATATGATGAAATTGCGTTTCAATCGCATGAAGGTCTGGGAATATATCAGCATGATCATATTCAAGATTATTTAAAATTGCGGTCTTTGGATGGTAATGAACAAACTTAGATCGTTTATCAAAAAAAGCGGTGTCGTATTCATCTGCTTCAATCACAAAGAAAGGAGAAGGCTCATTCGATTTATTTTTTTGTGGTAAACGCGCTGAGCCATCAAAATTAAGAGGCACACCACCAATCAGAAAACCAGGTGCATAGCCATTAAATTCTAGAATCCATGCAAGCATAGATGTTGTGGTTGTTTTGCCATGTGTTCCAGCAACTGCGAGCACCCATTTATCTTTTAAGATTGCTTCATAAAGCCATTGTGGTCCTGAAATATAAGGCAGCCCTTGATTCATAATTTCTTCCATTAAAGGATTGCCACGAGATACGACATTACCAATCACATAAAGATCAGGCTTTAATTCAGTTTGTTTTTTATCAAATCCTTCGATGAGATGAATACCAATACTTTCTAATTGAGTACTCATCGGTGGATAGACATTAGTATCGCAACCAGTAACTTTATAGCCTGAAGCTTTGGCAAGCGATGCGATGCCACCCATGAATGTTCCGCAAATACCTAAGATATGAATATGCATGCTTATTGTTTTATAAATTAGGTGCTAACCATTTTTTTAAAAATTCAATCGATACATCTCGACGCTTCGCCATATCTTTTAATTGATCATCTCCAATTTTATCGACGCTAAAATAATCTGCTTTAGGGTGAGCAAAATAAAAACCTGATACTGAGGCTGCAGGTGTCATTGCAAATGAATCCGTCAGATGCATATCAATTTCGTCTAATTTTAATGCAGCAAAAATATCTTTCTTAACGGTATGATCAGGGCATGCAGGATAACCAGGTGCCGGTCGAATGCCTTGATAATCCTCTTTAATAAGTGATTCTTTATTTAGATTTTCATCTACGACATAACCCCATAAGTCTTTTCTGACGCGCTCATGCATATATTCAGCAAATGCTTCGGCTAAGCGATCAGCAAGCGCTTTAAACATAATGCTGCTGTAGTCATCATTTTTATTTTTAAATGTTTCTTCATACTTTTC
>RFPQ01000218.1 GCA_009926035.1 Betaproteobacteria bacterium | reverse complement strand
ATATTTTGAAAAACTCTAAGCACTCTCTCAATAAAGGTTTGATTATGAATTTTAAGATATTGCTTAGGCTGGCCAAGTCCCATTCTGAAACCTGAGCCTGCCGCTGGAATAATGATATGAAATTTGGCCATGGCAAATTTTAACATGGCCTCATATGAGGCTTTTAAGAGATATGATTAATCTTCTGTATTAGCTGCAATTTTATGAATCGAAATATCTGCACCATTAAATTCTTCTTCTTGGCTTAATCGGATACCAAAGAAATACTTGATGATTCCATAAACTAAGCATCCGCCTAAAAGTGCTATACCCACTCCCAATAAAGTCCCAATGAGTTGCGATATAAAACTAACACCGCCCATGCCCCCAAAATATGTGGATCCAAAAATACCTGCTGCAATACCGCCCCAGGCTCCGCATAGTCCATGCAATGGCCATACTCCCAATACATCATCAATTTTTAAACGATTTTGCGTGAGCGTAAAAGCCCATACAAAAAGTATACCTGCGACTAAACCGGTAATAAGTGCACCTATGGGATGAAAAATATCGGATCCCGCACACACGGCTACAAGACCTGCAAGTGGTCCATTATGGATAAAACCAGGATCGTTTTTTCCAACGATGAGTGCTGCAATTGTGCCACCTACTAAAGCCATTAAAGAATTAATCGCTACAAGACCTGAAATACCGTTGGCGGTTTGCGCTGACATTACATTAAAACCGAACCAACCTACAGTTAAAATCCAAGCACCTAAAGCTAGAAATGGAATATTAGATGGCGGATAAGCTTGGAGCCTTCCGTCTTTGCCATATCTCCCATGTCTCGCACCAAGTAATAACACCGCAACTAAAGCAATCCATCCACCCATGGCATGCACAACGACTGAACCTGCAAAATCATGAAATTTAAATCCAAAATGACCTTCAAGAAAAGATTGAACGCCTAAATGATTATTCCAAGCAATACCTTCAAAAATGGGATACACGAATCCTACCAAAGCAAAAGTGGCTGCTAATTGAGAATTGAATTTAGCTCTCTCAGCAATACCTCCAGAAATAATTGCAGGAATCGCTGCAGCAAAAGTTAGTAAAAAGAAAAACTTTACGAGCTCATATCCATTTTTAGCAGACAATGCTTCTGCTGGAGATAAGAAATTAACACCATATGCAATGCCATACCCAATAAAGAAATATGCAATCGTGGACACAGAAAAATCAACAAGAATTTTAACAAGCGCATTCACTTGGTTTTTATGACGAACTGTACCTACTTCTAAAAATGCAAACCCCGCATGCATAGCAAGCACCATTATCGCGCCTAACAAAACAAACAAAACATCATTTGCACCAATTAAGTTATCCATGACGGGAATTCCTTATCTTTAGTATTTAATTAAACTTAATTTTATATAAAAAAGAATGGAAATTAGAGATTGTGAATTTTTTTATCTTAAAATTTGCGAATTATTCTAATTTTAAGCACTATTTGTGTGCATTTATATCAATTCATGTTTTGATGCACATAAATAATGTATCAAAATAATCATTAAAGTCTTATGAACCCCGTTTAAGATATCAAAATCGATTTTTTTAATTAAACCCCATGTTGGAATATATTCTTCTCGCTCTTCTAATTACAACCGTTTGGTTTTGGATTGATACTATCTCGAAACGTGAGCTAGCTATTCAACTTGGTAAAAATCTATCTCAACAATTTGATCTTCAGTTTTTAGATGAAACCGTTGCCTGCGAAAAAATTACA
>RFPQ01000217.1 GCA_009926035.1 Betaproteobacteria bacterium | reverse complement strand
CCTGAAGAACCTGAAGTTCCACTTGTACCATCAGTTCCTGAAGTTCCGCTAGTACCTGATGTTCCATCTGTTCCTGATGAACCAGAAGTTCCACTTGTACCTGAAGTACCGTCGGTTCCTGAAGAACCAGAGGTTCCTGATGTACCATCTGTCCCTGATGAACCTGATGTTCCACTTGTTCCTGAAGTACCGTCGGTTCCACTTGAGCCCGATGTTCCACTTGTTCCTGATGTACCATCTGTGCCTGATGAACCTGATGTTCCACTTGTTCCTGAAGTACCATCGGTTCCACTTGAACCTGACGTTCCAGATGTTCCATCTGTTCCGCTTGTACCTGACGTTCCAGATGTACCGTCAGTTCCTGATGAGCCTGATGTTCCACTAGTACCTGATGTTCCATCTGTTCCACTTGAACCTGATGTACCTGATGTACCGTCTGTACCTGAAGAGCCAGATGTTCCTGACGTACCGTCCGTACCTGAAGAACCAGAGGTACCTGATGTACCGTCTGTACCTGAAGAGCCAGATGTTCCACTTGTTCCTGAAGTACCGTCCGTACCTGAAGAACCAGAGGTACCTGAAGTACCGTCCGTACCTGAAGAGCCAGATGTTCCTGATGTGCCATCTGTTCCTGAAGAACCTGAAGTTCCACTTGTTCCTGACGTGCCGTCTGTACCAGAAGAACCTGAAGTTCCAGATGTTCCTGAAGTACCGTCCGTACCTGAAGAACCATCTGTACCTGATGAACCTGACGTTCCACTTGTTCCGTCAGTTCCTGAAGAGCCAGATGTTCCTGATGTACCATCTGTGCCTGATGAGCCTGAAGTTCCACTTGTTCCTGAAGTACCATCGGTTCCTGAAGAGCCCGATGTTCCGCTTGTTCCGTCTGTTCCCGAAGAACCAGAAGTCCCTGAAGTACCATCTGTACCACTTGAACCTGATGTTCCACTCGTTCCTGAAGTTCCATCTGTTCCACTTGAACCTGAAGTACCTGATGTACCGTCTGTTCCTGAAGAACCAGAAGTTCCTGATGTGCCATCAGTTCCTGATGAGCCAGAAGTTCCACTTGTACCTGAGGTACCGTCTGTTCCTGAAGAGCCAGATGTTCCTGATGTGCCGTCTGTACCTGAGGTTCCATTAACACCACTCAAACCACTTGTACCATCTGTGCCTGAAGAACCAGAAGTTCCTGATGTGCCATCAGTTCCTGATGAGCCAGAAGTTCCACTTGTACCTGAGGTACCGTCTGTTCCTGATGAACCTGAAGTTCCACTTGTACCATCTGTTCCTGATGAACCAGAAGTCCCTGAAGTACCATCTGTACCTGATGACCCTGATGTTCCTGAAGTACCATCTGTTCCTGAAGAGCCAGATGTTCCTGATGTACCATCTGTACCACTTGAGCCAGATGTACCTGAAGTGCCGTCAGTACCTGAAGAGCCAGAAGTTCCCGAAGTACCGTTAGTCCCTGATGTTCCGTCAGTACCTGATGAACCTGAAGTTCCACTTGTTCCGTCTGTGCCTGATGAACCTGAAGTTCCACTTGTTCCTGAAGTACCGTCAGTACCACTTGAACCTGAAGTTCCTGAAGTACCGTCAGTACCACTTGTTCCATTTATTCCTGAAGTGCCATCCGTACCTGAGGAACCTGAAGTTCCCGAAGTGCCGTCTGTACCGCTTGTTCCATTAATTCCTGATGTACCATCAGTTCCGCTTGTTCCATTTACCCCTGAAGTACCATCCGTACCTGAAGAACCTGAGGTTCC
>RFPQ01000216.1 GCA_009926035.1 Betaproteobacteria bacterium | reverse complement strand
ACGATCGTAACAGAACCAGCTTTCATATCTGGTGTAATGATAGATTTTTTATCATAAGATAGCGCTATGTCAGCAGCAGCAGTAAAACCGTCCTTATATAAACTGACTTTGTTGCCTTGCACTTTATAAATCTTTCCATTTTTCCAGTCACTGATAAAGAAATTGTCTCCAAATTTAACTAGGCCATCTCCACCGCCAAGCCCTTCAGCAATCTTTGAAATTGACTTAGTTTTCAAATTAATTTTGTATAAAATGCCGCTTGAAAAATCTACTTCATAGAGATCATTTTTAGCAATCCAAAGACCATTGGGCGCTAGAATTTCAGGCGTATTTTCATTAAGTACTAAAGTAATTTTTTTGTCCTTAGAAATTTTAAAAATAGCGCCACCTGATTTAAGATTACCGCTATCGCTCACATATAAATTGCCTGATTCATCTGAAGTAATATCATTTAGAAAAATAGGTGTTTGCGGAAATGCCATAGTGCTTCCGAATACACTCCATTTACCATCTGGTTCAACTTTCAACACTCTATTTTTATCTGTTACATACAAAAACTTACCAATCAAAATTAACCCTTTAGGATCATCCATGCCAATTGCAAATGTTGAAAGTTTTCCATCGATTGAAATACGTGTAATTTTTCCATCGCCATCTTTATTAAATTCACCAATCTCAGAGACATAAATGTGACCTTTGGCATCTTGAACGACTGATTCAGGACTTACAAAACCTGAAATTGCATTCAATGATTCATGCGCTTTTAAAGTCACGCTTACGAGCATTGATAATAGTAATAAAAAAACACGTAAATTTTTCATAATTTTTTAAAGAGCCTTAATTAAAGACACTTTTCTTCACAACCCTCTTCACTTACACCCAAAGAAAGTAGCAAGTCCACCATTTTTTTATCACCTTTTTCTTGTTTTACCACGCGGATAATAGATACGCCACCTTTCATTTTATTATTAATATCAGCGCCCTTAGATGCAAGGTATTTAACCATATCAGTTCTACCATCAAAAGCAGCGTGATGAAATGCATTCATTTTTGTAAGTGGGTGTGTGTAATTAATATCAGCCCCATGATCGACTAAATATTTGAGAACTTGAAATTGACCTTTTGCGGCAGCCATAAGAAGAGGGCTCCATGCAAAATAAGTTGTATTAACATCAACTTTTTTGACTTCAACATATTTTTTAACAATAGGTAACTTGCCTTCATTTACAGCGGCTGAAAATTCAATTTCTTCAGCATCCGTTAATGCGAAAAGCTGCATCGAGAAAGTAAGCAAAATTAAGGTTAGTGTTATTTTTAAAAATTTATTCATATGGAGTGATTCTTTCGTTTAGTTAAAAAATTGATAAGCATTGGTAAACATTTTATACCATGGGGCTAATCCATCCCATGTTTCAGGATGCCAAGAGTTTTGTACTGCTCTATAAACCCTTTCAGGATGCGGCATCATAATAGAAAACCGTCCATTTTCCGAGGTAAATCCAGTAATTCCTTCATGAGACCCATTTGGATTCATCGGATAGATAGAAGTTCCCTTATGGTAATTATCAACATAGCGAAGTGTTGTAAGTTGATGATTTAAAACATCATTCATTTGATTCTGGTTTTGATATTCTGTAAAGCCCTCACCATGTGCTACTGCAATGGGAAGGATTGCGCCATTCATCCCATTAAAAAATATTGAATTAGATTTAAGAATTTCGACAGACACAAATCTTGCTTCAAATTGCTCAGATTTATTTTTTACAAAA
>RFPQ01000215.1 GCA_009926035.1 Betaproteobacteria bacterium | reverse complement strand
TTATTTTCCCATTAACGATCTGGATAAGGGATAAAGATCCACTCAATATTATTTTTGTTGTCAAACAATTTGCTGCAGTGACCTTAGTAGTCTTCGATATTGGCCTTCACCGTCTTATTTTTAAAGATGCTAATCCTATATTATTAAATACGGCACTCAATTTTAATCTTGTAACTTACACTGCGGTGTTAATTGTATTCCATTATTTCTTTTTGAAAGATTACTTCCTAAAAAAATGGGTAAAGATTTTATTTTTGGTAGGACTTATCTTTTATCCACTAGAAGCTTTTGAAATTTTGGGAGGAAGCTTCGGTTATAGTCTTATTTTAAAATCATATGTGTTAACTTTTATAGCGATTGCATTTTTCTTTGTTCCTTTTTTTGGTTTGGAGTGGAAAAAAATTAGCAATCCGATGTTTTCTAAAAAATCTATGATCCTTATTCATCATAGTATAGCCATCACTATCCTAGTGACGACCCTAACTAACCTTGGTTATATTAAAGGAAACTCTTTTTCGATGATACCTGGCTTATTGAATGGGTGTATTACCGGAATTGTATTCTTATTTGTGTTACAATATCGCAACCGTATGTTCAGAGAGCAGGGAGTTAGAGAGATCGCGCAGGCAAATGCCATGACAAATTTTGAAAGAAGCAAAAGACAAGAGAAAGAGCGGTTTATTTCCATGCTAACTCACGAGCTTAAGACCCCTTTATCGGTGTTAAGACTGGCTTATGAGTCAGGGGATGTTGTCAAAAATGACAAACATGTCGAAGGCGCACTCAAAGATATCAATGATGTCATCGATCGATGCGCTCTTGAGGACAAGTTAGAGAACCAAGGCTTCAACCTTTTAGTAGAAAGACACAGCCTGAAGAGAATTGTGTACCAAAAAATTTCAGAATACGACTTTGCCGACCGGTTTAAGTTCACAGCTGATGGAGATTTGTGGATCGATAGTGACTTGAACCTACTTAGAATCATTTTGGGCAACCTCCTTGACAACGCAATCAAGTATGGAGACGTCAATCATCCAATCTTGATCAATGGCAAGACAGAAAACCAGTTCATAAAGTTTACTGTGAGCAACACTGTAGGGGAAGTTGGCATTCCGGATGAAGAAAAAATATTTACTAAGTACTATCGATCAGAAAAAGCTTACAAAAACACTGGATCAGGCCTTGGTTTGTATCTTGTTAGCAACCTCGCGAAGCTTTTAAGGGGTGAGGCTAAGTATTTTTTAAGCTCGGACCAAAAATTAATTACCTTTGAGTTAACTTTACCTGAAAAAATGTAGATGAGCCAAGATTTTACCATCGCCATCATCGAAGATCACGAGTCTCTGCGTGAAATGATGACCAACCATTTCAAAAAAGAGAACTTCAAAGTGTTCGGTGGCTCAATGGCTGAAGAGTTGGATGAATATTTTAAAAAAAATAGAGCCGACCTTCTAATCTTGGACGTAAATTTGCCAGGGGAAGACGGACTTAGCATCGCAAAGCGCTACCGACAAGCTTACCCGAGCATAAATATTATTATTTTGACAGCAAGAACTGAGGCGAAGGATAAAATTTTAGGTTATAGCACTGGAGCTGACTTGTATTTAGCAAAACCGGTGTCGATCGAAGAGCTCAATGCTGCGGTGCTCAGCATCAGACGAAGATTATTTCAAGAGGATGCAAGCAAGGAGCATCCAAAACTTGATGTGACGAAGAGACAATTAAGTTTTAATGATTTAAAAACGCAACTGAGTAGTCAAGAAGCGTTAG
>RFPQ01000214.1 GCA_009926035.1 Betaproteobacteria bacterium | reverse complement strand
TGTCCAAGTTAAATTCGATTATTAATTTTTCAGAAAAAATAATATTTTTACTTTTAATCTTTTTCTGTGAGGCCAGTATTCCCCATGAAGGCCATAGTCATGGTCCTTCAGTTGTCGCCTCAGTCTCATTTGATCAGTCAGGAACTTTATGGCGAGTGAGAGAGCAGCAGGGATTTGTTATTGTTGACTCATCAAATGATCAAGGACTTAATTTTTCGAAATCTATAAATGTAAATACTGAATTACATAAAATAGGAACATCAGGAGATGCAAGGCCTAAAATTGCTATTGGCCCCGAGGGAAATATTTATATCACTTGGACCCAGACTCTCTCAAAGCCTTATACAGGCTATATATGGTTTGCGAGATCAAAAGATCATGGAAAAACTTTTGAATTATCTCAGATCGTTCATCAAGACAAATCAGAAATTACACATCGTTTTGATGCTATCAATGTAAATAAAGACGGGCGAATTTTTGTAGCATGGGTAGATAAGCGCGATTTAGAAAAAGCCAAACTGCAAAAAAAAGAAAAAGAGTATAAAGGTGCGGCCCTGTATTATGCTGTCTCAGAAAATTTTGGCGAATCATTTAAAACTGAGAAAAAAATTATTGATAGCAGTTGTGAATGTTGCAGAATTGCTCTTACAAATGACAAGAGTGGAAACATTATTGCTATGTGGCGGCAGCTTTATGATGGAGGCATTAGAGATCATGCAGTAGCTAAGATTGATCTTAACGATAATATCGTTGTCAATAGAGCCACTTTCGGTGGTTGGAAAATTGATGCATGCCCGCATCACGGCCCAGCAATAACAAAAGGAGGAGACTGGGGATTTCACATGGCTTGGTTTGATGGAGGAGAGAAAGCAGGTTTATTTTATGGGCGAATCGATGGCGATGCTTGGGTAAGTTCACCCGCTAAGAGGTTTGGAAATATAAATTTTCAGCCAAGCCACCCGTCACTGCTAAGTATCAATGAAAAAGTTTATTTGGCTTGGAAAGAGATTAATGAATTTGGTAACTATATTGTTTTATCTGTATCAGAAGATGGCGGGAAAAATTGGCTAGAATCTAAGGTAATTAAAAAAACTGATGGCGTTTCAGACTACCCAGAGCTTATTCAATTTAATAATAAAGCCTTTCTTTCTTGGAACACCATCAAAGATGGCTATCAATTAATATCTCTAGAATAGGCTATATGAAATTAAAGATTCTTTTAACATTTTTGTTTTTTTCGAACTTTTCATTTGCATATGAGTTTATGCCCTTTGATATCAACACTCGAAAAGCTATCGAGACGAAATATCTCAATCAGCCTTTGATTATTTCTTTTTGGTCTATTGATTGCCCATATTGTATAGAAGACCTTAAAAAACTTGGTAAAGTCCTCACTAAAAATACCAGCGTTAAATTAATCACAGTATGTGTAGTAGATGGAAAAGAGTCTGCTAAAAAAGCTGAAAGAATTTTAAGTCAGGCAAATCTCCCTCAGCATGAACAATATCAATATGCAGAGGTTGATGAAGATAAGCTCAGATATAGTATTGATCCAAATTGGTACGGCGAACTTCCCAGAACGTACTTTTATGATGCTAAGCATCAAATTACTCCATTAAGTGGAAAAATCTCTAAAGTATTTCTCGATAAATGGTTTAAAAAATAATTCTATAAACTGATTGAAATTTATCAATTCATCCTCATATAAGAAGTATTAGACTAATTTATGAGGAATTAACATGCGTTTTGATAAATTGACCACGAAGTTTC
>RFPQ01000213.1 GCA_009926035.1 Betaproteobacteria bacterium | reverse complement strand
TATTTGCGACTTCTTCAGGAGTTCCTTCTGCAATAATTTCACCGCCCCCGTCACCACCCTCAGGACCTAAATCAATAATCCAATCTGATGTTTTAATCACATCTAAATTATGTTCGATGATGACAATGGTATTCCCTGCATCGCGAAGTTTATGAATCACATCAAGTAATAATTGAATGTCTGCGAAATGAAGTCCGGTCGTCGGCTCATCTAAGATATAAAGTGTACGCCCAGTATCGCGCTTCGAGAGCTCTAAGGCTAATTTGACACGCTGCGCTTCACCACCTGACAGAGTGGTCGCATTTTGACCTAAGGTGATATAGCCCAAGCCTACCTCTATAAGTGTTCGTAATTTTTTTTCAACCGCAGGAATGGCATTGAAAAATTGATGAGCCTGTTCAACAGTCATCGATAATACATCGTGAATATTTTTACCTTTAAATTGGATTTCTAAGGTTTCGCGGTTATAGCGTTTACCTTGGCAAATATCACATGGCACATAGACATCAGGTAAGAAGTGCATTTCTACTTTGATAACACCATCGCCTTCACAGGCTTCGCATCGACCACCTTTGACATTGAATGAAAAACGGCCAGGCCCATAACCTCGGTTACGACTCTCATTGAGTTGCGCAAAAAGCTCTCGCGTGGGTGTAAAGAGTCCTGTGTATGTCGCAGGATTGGATCTCGGCGTTCGACCAATGGGGCTTTGATCGACATCCACGACCTTATCAAAAAAATCTAATCCTTTAATCGATGTATGCTCTGCAGGTTCGGTATGGCTACCATACAAATGTTGTGCAACGGCACGATAGAGTGTGTCGTTAATAAGAGATGATTTACCACTACCTGACACACCGGTAATGCAGGTGAGAAGTCCAATCGGTAATTTTAAATGCACATTTTTTAAATTATTTCCCTTGGCACCTTTGAGCTCTAACCATTTCAAAGTGCGTGGTAATACTCTTTTATTTTTATATTTAATTTCCTTACGACCACTAATGTATTGACCTGTAAGTGACTTAGGATGTTTCGCAATCATCTTAGGCGTTCCCTCAGCGACGATATAGCCCCCATGTTCTCCAGCTCCGGGGCCAATGTCGATAACATGGTCAGCTGAAAGAATGGCATCTTGATCATGTTCAACCACGATGACGGTATTACCTAAATCACGTAACCTTTTTAAGGTTTCAAGTAAGCGATCGTTATCACGTTGGTGTAAACCAATGGAAGGCTCATCAAGCACATACATCACACCAGTTAAGCCACTCCCAATTTGTGATGCTAAGCGAATACGTTGCGCTTCTCCTCCTGATAAAGTTTCAGCTGAGCGCGATAAAGATAAATAATCTAAACCTACATTGACTAAAAATTTGAGACGGCTCGTAATTTCAAAAATGATTTTTTCAGCAATCGTTTTTTTAGCTCCTTTTAGTTTGAGAGACTCAAAAAAATGCACGGTTTCTTTTAGGGGGGTATTACATATTTCATGAATATTTTTTTTACCCACTTTGACATGTCTTGCTTCAATCCTTAAACGTGAGCCTTCACATGATGGACAAGGTTGCATATTCAAATACTTTGCAAGTTCGTCTCGGACTGTGCCTGAATCTGTTTCATGATAACGACGTTTTAGATTATTTAAGATGCCTTCAAAGCTATGCATCTTTTTCATGATCTGGCCGCGTTCATTGATATAGGCAAAACTGATCTGCTCTGATCCGCTACCATTTAGAATTACATGTTGAATTTTTTCAGGCAATTCTTCAAAG
>RFPQ01000212.1 GCA_009926035.1 Betaproteobacteria bacterium | reverse complement strand
GTCTCAAGAGAGACTTCGTAATTTTGATCGGCTAAAACTTTAAGAAGACTCAACACTTCTTTTTGCGCTAAAGGCTCGCCTCCTGTGACCGTGACATAGGGTGTATCATATTTTTTGATTGTCTTTATAATCTCATCAATAGTCATCATGGATCCACCTTGAAAAGCATAAGCCGTATCACAATAATGGCAACGCATGGGGCATCCGCTTAGACGAATAAAAATGGTAGGCAATCCTACGCGAGAAGATTCACCTTGCAGTGAATAAAAAATTTCAAAGATTTTAAGTTGTGTCACGTTGAGGAATTTAACTTCTAAAGAAATGGGCTTGATACTTTCTAAAACTTTCAAACGCTTTTGTGCATTTTGAATCACATCACTCTTAGGATATTTTTTAATCAAATCCTTTAAACTTTTTTTAGCCTCAGGAATGAGTGCTAATTGAATTTGTGCATTCGCTAAACCTAATAAAACTTCTGGGTTTTTTATAAAATCTGGATGTTGATCTAATAATTTTTGATAGGTGCCGACCGAAGCTTTATAATTTTTTAAACTAAATTGTGTATTCGCTAAGCCATATTTAGCATCTGGCAATAGTGCACTATTGGGAAATTGTTTAATAAAATCAGTGAAGGCTTGAAAGGCCTCTTTATATTTCATACCATCTAAAAGCTGATTCGCTTGATCAAATACTTCTTGATCTGTTGGTAGTTTGACTTCAGGTACAGGTGGAACTTCTGCCACTTTATTGGATGGAACAGAATTAGTCGCAGCTGATTTCTCTTCCATCTTTCGAAGTCTGCTATCCAAATCTTGATAAAGATCTTTTTGGCGTTGTTCAACTGTCGCGTTTAGATGACGGAGCGTTTCCATATCACCGCGAAGTTTTGAAACATCTTGTTTGATTAATTCGATTTGATTCAGCATATCGTTAAGGCTGCCACTTTTAATGACAGCCTCAAGATTTACAATGCGTGATTCTAACTCTGTTTCTTTTAATTGCATCTCCTGAAGTTTTTTTCTTGCATCCGTATCTTCAAAAAGTGCCGCGTAAAGAGGTGTGACAAATAAACACGCTAAAAGAATGAGTTTTTTCATTAAAACCTAAAGATTTACTCTTTTTCGTAAGAGATGTCGACGCGACGATCTTTTCCGTAACATGCATCATCTTTACAATTGGTATTTGCGCGTTCTTCACCAAAACTGACTGTTTCGATTTGTGCATCTTGCGCACCTAAAACATTCATCGATTTCTTTACCGACACAGAGCGTTTTTGACCAAGTGAGACGTTATATTCGCGTGAGCCACGATCATCCGTGTTACCTGTTAAAGTCATTTTTGCTTTTGGATGTGAAGCCACATATTTAGCATGAGCTTCAACCAGATCTTTATATTCAGCTTTTACGACATCTTTATCATAGTCAAAATAAATACTACGTTTCGATAGGATATTATTTGGATCGCGTAAGCTTGCTAAGTCGAGATCTTTTTCATCATCAGAAACTGATGCGGATGGGCCGTTAGGTTTTGGCGCATCATTAATTGGTGTTGAACTACAACCTAATAAAAATAATGAAAGCAAAGTTGCAAGTAATAGTGATTTTTTCATTTTCCAAATCTCCATAAGTTAATTTATTTTACAAAAGGTCCCCAAGCGGGCTCTCTAATATCATCGGCATGAATATTGAATGATTGGCGAACGACACCATCAATCGATACAGTAGAAAGTTCTCCTGATCCGTTGATCTTATGTGCGTATAGTATCACATGCCCATTGGGAGAAAACTTAGGCGCTTCATC
>RFPQ01000211.1 GCA_009926035.1 Betaproteobacteria bacterium | reverse complement strand
AACGTTTGGGGTCAATTCTCCAATGCAATTCCAGTGATTGGCGGTGTTGATAAAGCTACAGTTGTTGCTCGAATTTTCACAATTACTTATTTCTTATTTTTTGCACTGATGCCTTACTACAGTAAAAAAGATAAAACAAAACCAGTTCCTTCAAGGGTCAGTTACAAATGAAAATTTTAACTAAGTTATTTTTAATAATTACTTTTATTTTTTCAAACGTTGGATTTGCGAATGAGCATTTAATATTAGATAAAGCACCTATCGATTTAAATGATCAAGCTTCTCTTCAAAGAGGTGCTAAGACATTTATCAATTATTGTTTGAATTGCCACAGCGCAAACTATATGAGATATAACCGTTTAAAAGATATCGGCTTATCTGATAATTTGATTAAAGAGAATTTACTTTTCACAGCAGAAAAAATTGGCGAGCCCATGAAAATTGCAATGACCAAAAAAGATGCTAAGGCTTGGTTTGGCGCAAATCCGCCTGACCTTTCTGTTGAAGTAAGAGCAAGAGGTGCGGACTGGGTTTATAGTTATTTAAGAGGATACTATCGCGACTCATCTCGACCCACCGGATGGAATAATACTGTTTTTGATAAAACAGCTATGCCTCATATTTTGTGGAAATTACAAGGCGATCAAAAGTTAAATGAAGAGCATCATACTTTGGAGCTTGTTAAACCAGGCACGCTTTCAGTAAAGGAATATGATGCGCTTATAGGAGATCTTGTAAATTATCTTACATTCATGTCAGAACCATCAAAGCTAAAAAGACTCCATATGGGGTATTATGTTTTGTTATTCCTCGGCTTGTTATTAGTTTTAACAGTCAATCTCAAGAAAGAATTTTGGAAAGATATTAAATAATTATGATGAAATTATATTCAGGTTCGATTGATCCTTTTAGCCATCGCTGCAGAATTGTTTTATTTGAAAAGGGCATGGATTTCGAAGTTGTTGATGTCGACTTAGCAAATAAACCGGAAGATTTAGCTATATTAAGTCCGCACAACTCTGTTCCAGTATTAGTGGAAAGAGATCTCGTACTAACGGACGCTAATATTATTAATGAATATATTGACGAACGCTTTCCTCATCCTCAGCTTATGCCGGCTGACCCGGTAATGAGAGCGAGAGCACGCTTATTTTTAAGTGATTTTGAAAAACAATTATTTGTTCATATCCCGGATTTAGAATCAACAGATGAATCAGCTAAAGAGATCGCGAGAAAACATGTACGCGATAATCTCCTTTTGATTGTTCCTATTTTTTCTAAACAACAACATTTATTGAGCGATGAATTTTCAATGTTAGATGTTGCAATCGCTCCTTTATTATGGCGTTTAGGTCATTATGGTATTGAGCTTCCAAATCAAGCAGCACCATTACTTAAGTATGCGGAGAAATTATTTTCAAGACCACTTTATGCTGATGCAATGACTCCTTCAGAAAAAGCAATGAGAAAATAATTTAGTATCAATGACAAAATCAGCTTCGACCAAACCTTATCTTGTAAGGGCGATATATGAATGGTGTGTTGCTGAACAATTCACACCTTACCTGCTTGTAAAAATAGATCAAAATACCCTAGCACCCAGGGCTTTTATTAAGGATGGAAAAATTCTTCTTAATTTAAGTCCTGAATCTATTAAAGATTTGCTAATGGGGGATGAAGCAATTACCTTTACAGCTAGATTTAATGGTGCGCCTGAAAATTTATACTTGCCTATATCAGCTGTTGAGGGTATTTATGCTAAAGAAAACGGTGAAGGATTGTTCTTTGAAGTGAAAGAAGATCAAGAAATAGACT
>RFPQ01000022.1 GCA_009926035.1 Betaproteobacteria bacterium | reverse complement strand
CTCATCTTGGCAGATCATTTTGATTGGCAAACGGTATTCATCATCACGAGTCTTTTTATGTTGCCAGGATTATTTTTAACACTTCTTATTAAAGAGCCTAAAGTAATCAAAATAAAAAAACAGGATTTAACTACTTCACTCTTTTTGCCTTTTCAAGAATTTATAAGTCGCCATGGTTTAAAAAGCGCGCTAACTATTCTTCTTTTTATTTTCTTTTATAAATTAGGGGATAGTATGGCAACTGCTTTGGCTACGCCTTTTTATTTAGATTTAGGATTTAGTAAAACTGAAATTGGTTTAATCGCAAAAAATGCAGGCTTATGGCCAAGTGTGATTGGCGGTCTCATAGGTGGTGTTTGGATGATGAAATTAGGTATTAATCGCGCATTATGGCTTTTTGGTTTTCTTCAAATGATCAGTATTTTAGGTTTTGCTTGGCTCGCTCACATAGGCTATAGCCCTGAATGGCTAGCCCTTGTCGTAGGCTTTGAAGCTTTTGGTGTAGGCTTAGGGACGACTGCTTTCGTAGCATTCATTGCCAAAACTACACATCCACTTTATACCGCAACACAGTTTGCACTCTTTACAAGTTTGGCGGCGATTCCTCGCACACTTGTCAATGCATCGACAGGTTATCTACAAAATATTTTTGGTTGGGAACATTTTTTTATATTGTGTTTTTTCCTTGCAATTCCCGGCATGGCTTTACTATACAAAATCGCACCGATTAAAAATTAAAGCTTATAGTCAATAATCAGTGGTGCATGATCACTAAACTTTTCATCTTTATAAATAGAAGCTTCTAGAATCTGATCTTTTAGAGAAGGGTGTGCTATTTGATAATCAAGCCGCCATCCAACGTTTTTAGCATACGCTTCACCTCGATTACTCCACCAGGTATATGAATTATCTGTCGTATCAGGATAAAGCTTGCGATAGGTATCAATCCAACCGACACTTTCAAATAACTCTGTCATCCATTGACGCTCTTCGGGTAGAAAACCTGAATTTTTTTTATTGCCTTTATAATTTTTTAAATCAATTTCTTTATGTGCGATATTGATATCTCCACAAAGAATCATCGGTAAATTTTCTGCCTTACGTTTTTTTAAATAAGGCAATAAGTAATCCAAGACTTCAAATTTAAATGCTTGTCGCTCTTCGCCGCTTGAACCTGATGGCAGGTAAATTGAAACCACACTTAAATTGTCATACATAAGTTCGAGATAGCGACCTTCGCTGTCAAAAAGTGGGAGACCTATCTCGCGAATAATTTTTTTAGGCTGTGTTTTAGTATAAATACCGACGCCGCTGTAACCTTTTTTTTGTGCAAAACTAAAATAGCTCTTATAGTCTCCATACGCTTTCATGTCATGCGTTAAATCATTCTCATGTGCTTTAACTTCTTGCACACAAATAAAATCAGCTGCTTGCGAATCAAGCCATGAAAAAACGCCTTTATTAGAAGCGGATCGAATTCCATTCATGTTTAGCGTTATAATTCTCATAATTCATCTCTACCGATTTATCTATGGATCATTCAAGTCAAGAGTTTATCGAATTTGCCTTAAAAAAACAGGTTTTACAATTTGGTCAATTTAAAACAAAAGCCGGTCGACTAAGTCCTTACTTTTTTAATACAGGTCTTTTTAATGATGGTGAGAGCTTAATGAAGCTTGGGATGTTCTACGCCAAATCTATTGAAAACTCAAATATTCCCTTTGATATGCTCTACGGCCCCGCTTATAAAGGTATACCTTTAGTCACATCCATTGTGATTGCTTTTGCAAGCCTAGGTCGCAATGTGCCTTTCGCATTCAATCGCAAAGAAAAAAAAGATCATGGTGAAGGTCTAAAAGGACGGGTGCTTATTGTTGACGATGTCATCTCTGCAGGGACATCTGTGAATGAATCTGTGAATCTTATTTTAGAAGAAGGTGCTCAACCCTCAGGCATTGCGATTTCCATTGACCGAGAAGAAAAAGGGAGTGGTTCACTTTCCGCTGTTGAAGAAATTAAAGCCACACATCATTTGCCTGTATGCCATCTCACTTCTTTAAAAGAAATTATGCGTTATATTGAATCGAAGACAACTTATGCATCGCATATGGACGCAATGCGTGCCTATCAAAAAGAATATGGGATTTAAACTTAACTTAATTTTTTACGAAGGAGTTCGTTGACCTGACCTGGGTTAGCTTTGCCTTTAGAGGCTTTCATAATTTGACCTACAAGCGCATTAAATGCTTTTTCTTTGCCTGATCGATATTCATCAACCATCGTCTGGTTATTCTTTAAAACTTCATCAATCATCGTTTCAATAAGACCGCTGTCTGAGACTTGTTTTAATCCTTCAGATTCAATCAACGCATCAATTTCTAAATCTGAATTCGTCCATAACTTTTCAAAAAGTTGTTTAGCGCCATTATTTGAAATGGTGCCATCTTGGATACGTTTTAAAAGTAAACTCAAGACTTGAGGTTTTATAGGAGAATGTTCAATCGATAAATTATGCTCATTTAATTTAGAAAATAATTGGCCTAAGATCCAATTTGCAATTTGTTTAGGCTCAACACCTTCTTTTAATGTCGCAAAAAAATAATCAGCAACATGTTTGTCACTTGTAATGCCGGACGCATCATACGATGACAATTGATAATCACGCTCTAATCTCGCCTTCATAAGATGAGGTAATTCAGTCATGCTTTCTTTAATCTGATTGATTTTTTCATCAGAAATTTCTAAAGGCAGGAGATCAGGATCAGGGAAATAGCGATAATCGTTGGCCTCTTCTTTAGAGCGCATCGCTCTTGTTTCACCTGTTTCAGGGTTGAAGAGGACCGTCGCCTGTTGAATGGTTTTACCTTCTTCTAACATCTCAATTTGCCATTGTGTTTCTGCATGAATGGCTTGCTCAATAAATTTAAATGAATTTAAATTTTTAATTTCGCGACGTGTGCCTAATTTATCTGTGCCTGCGCGCTTGACTGAAACGTTAATATCACAACGAAAACTCCCCTCTTGCATATTGCCATCACAAATACCAATCCACTGGACAAGCTCATGTAATTTTTTTGCATAAGCGACTGCTTCAGCCGCTGAAGTCATATCAGGTTCAGACACAATTTCTAAAAGCGGTGTACCTGCACGATTTAAATCGATGCCTGTGCCATTTTGAACCGCACCGTGTGATGATTTTCCAGCATCTTCTTCTAAGTGCGCTCGCGTAATTCGTACTGTCTTTTTAATGTCGCCTATTTCAATTTCAAGCGATCCCTTGCCAACCACGGGTAATTCATATTGGCTAATTTGATAGCCTTTAGGTAAATCAGGATAAAAATAATTTTTTCTTGCAAAAATAGATCGCGAGGCTATCTCGGCATTGGTAGCTAATCCAAATTTAATAGCGCATTGAACAGCTTCATAATTTAAAACTGGAAGTGTTCCTGGAAGTGCAATAGAGAGTATGCAAGCTTGAGTATTAGGTTCTGCACCAAACGCAGTCGATGCGCCTGAGAAAATTTTAGTTTTAGTTTGAAGCTGCACATGCGTTTCAATCCCAATCACGACATCCCAGCTCATGAAAGTGCTCCTTCGGGAATAGCTTTATGCCAATCAGTCACTTTTTGAAATTGATGCGCGACATTCAACATGCGCGCTTCATCAAAATAATTGCCTATGATTTGTATGCCTACTGGAAGTTTATTCACAAAGCCTGCTGGAATACTCATGCCTGGTAATCCTGCAAGATTAGTCGCAATCGTATAAATATCTTGCAAATACATAGTGACTGGATCATCAATTTTTTCATTGGCTTTAAAAGCAGTCGATGGTGCTGTAGGCCCCATGATCAGATCACATGATTGAAAGGCTTTTTTAAAGTCTTCAGAAATCAAATGACGTATTTGTTGTGCTTTTAAATAATAGGCATCGTAATAACCTGCACTTAATACGTAAGTCCCAATTAAAATACGTCGCTTCACTTCTTCGCCGAATCCTTCTTGACGCGTCTTACAATACATATCCATGAGATCATCATATTGACTTGTGCGATGTCCATAACGCACACCGTCATAGCGGGATAAATTACTTGAAGCTTCGGCGGGCGCTAAAACATAATAAACAGGAATCGATAAATTGGTATTAGGTAAACTGACATCCACAATAGTGGCCCCCAATTTTTTGTATTGATCAATCGCAGATTCAATCACTTTCGCAACGTGACTATCTAGACCGTCTGCAAAGTATTCTTTAGGTAATCCAATTTTTAGACCTTCGATCGGTTGATCAATATTTTTTGTGTAGTCTTCTTTTTTGTGATCAATCGATGTGGAATCTTTAGGATCAAAGCCTGCCATGACATTCATCATCATGGCGCAATCTTCGGACGATTTTGCCATAGGTCCTGCTTGATCTAGACTTGATGCAAAGGCAATCATGCCATAGCGAGACACTAAACCATAAGTCGGTTTTAAGCCTGTCAACCCACATAAAGAAGCAGGCTGTCTGATCGAGCCTCCGGTATCCGTGGCGGTTGCGCCTGGACACATGCGAGCTGCAATCGCTGCTGCACTTCCTCCTGAACTACCTCCTGGCACACGTGTAAGGTCCCAAGGATTTTTAACGCCGCCAAAATAAGATGTTTCATTCGATGAACCCATCGCGAATTCATCCATATTGGTTTTACCTATATTCACAGCGCCTACTTCATTAAATTTTTTCACAACAGTTGCGTCATAAGGTGCTATGAAGTTATGAAGCATTTTAGAACCACATGTCGTGAGCCAATCTTCTGCACAAAAAATATCTTTTTGCGCGATAGGGACACCTGTCAATACATCGCCTTCGCCTTTTTGAATCTTAAGGTCTGCAAGCTTAGCTTGTGCTAAAGAACGATTTTCATCGACGGTAATAAAAGCATTAATTTCGGGGTTCTTTTTTTTGATGTGTTGAAGATAGTCGGTCGTAATTTCAACGCTTGATGTTTTCTTTTCTCTCAAAAGACTTGAGAGTTCTTTGATACTCCAGTCTTCCATGATTATTCAATCACCTGAGGCACAATATATAATCCACCACTCACTTCAGGTGCGATTTTTTGTAGTTTTTCTCTTTGATTTGTTTCTGTGACCACATCATCACGAAGTCTTTGTGTGACCGATTGTGCATGGGACATAGGGGAAATATTTGTGGTATCTACCTTTTTCATGTCTTCTATTAGATTTAATATGCCGGATAATTTTTTAAGCGTTGCATCGGCTTCTTCTTCTGTGATTTTGATGCGCGCTAAATGAGCAATTTTTTTGATTTCGTCATGCGTAATCGACATACAAATAGAATTCCTGTTTTTCTAAAGAAAAGCTGTTAATTTATTGATCAATATCATGTATTATACCCTGATTCTATTGACCTTTCTTGGATTTGAAGCGCCACTTTTTTTAAAGAAATCTAACGACAATCATGCTTAAAAAATTATTTAGTTTTGATCAATTTATGGCCAATGATATTGCCATTGATTTAGGTACTGCCAATACATTGATTTATATTCGTGGCAAAGGCATTGTGTTAGATGAACCTTCTGTAGTAGCCATTCGTCATGAAGATGGTCCTAATGGTCCATACAGCAGAAAAGCGCTGCTCGCTGTCGGTATTGAAGCTAAAACAATGTTGGGCCGATCTCCACAAAATATTCAAGCTATTCGTCCTATGAAAGATGGCGTGATTGCTGACTTCAATATCACTGAAGATATGATTAAGTTTTTTATTGCAAAAGTGCATGACACGCGATGGTTTGTGCCAAGTCCACGTATTATTATTTGTGTACCTTATGGTGCCACACAAGTGGAGCGAAGAGCCATTCGTGAGTCTGCTGAAAGAGCAGGCGCAAAACAAGTATTTCTTATTGAAGAACCTATGGCAGCAGCGATTGGTGCAGGCTTGCCGATCAGCGAGGCTACAGGATCTATGGTCATTGATGTAGGCGGGGGAACCACCGAAGTAGGTGTGATTTCACTAGGCGGTATTGTGTACGCAAAATCCGAGCGTGTCGGTGGCGATAAGATTGATCAAGCTATTATCGATTACTTAAGACGTAATTATGGGACATTGATTTCTGATCCTACCGCCGAAATGATTAAGAAAAAAATTGGCACTGCGTTCCCAATGTCTGAAATTTTAGAACTCGAAGTAACAGGTCGAAATCTTGCGGAAGGACTTCCGCGTCGACTCAAAATTAACAGTAATGAAATTCTAGAAGCACTTCAAGAACCTTTAAACGCCATTGTAAGTGCTGTCAAATCTGCACTCGAACAAACACCGCCTGAATTAGGTGCTGATATTGCTGATAACGGTATGGTATTAACCGGTGGTGGTGCACTTTTAAGAAATCTCGATCGTTTAATTATGGAAGAAACCGGTATACCAGTTGTCACTGCAGATGATCCTCTCACATGTGTTGCACGAGGTTGTGGTAAAGCGCTCGAATCACTGGATCAATTCTCGACCGTATTTGCTCACGAATAATTTTTTTGTTTTTTCTACTTCATTAATAGTTAAAGCTTAATGATTAAATCTCATCAACGTTCATCTAAGCTTTTTAATAAAGGCCCTTCACTTTTATCAAAATTATTACTCCTCATCTTTATATCGATCATAGTGATGGGTGTCGATTTTCGTTTTCATTATTTAAAAGATATCAGACAATTCACCAATATATTTACTAAGCCGCTGCATACAATCTTAAATTTACCAAACGATCTATATGATTTCACAACAGAATATTTTTCTAATCAATCTCGTTTAATTCATGAAAATGAAGTATTAAAACTCAATATAGATAGCCTCAAAGCTGACCTTCAGCGCTTTGATTTTATAAATCAAGAAAATGATCAGCTACGAAATTTACTTGACGTTAAAAATACACACAAGTTTAAAACTGAAGCGGTGAGTATTATTTATTCCCGCTTTGATCCTTTCAATCAGAAAATTATTATTGATGGTGGTCAAAACAAAGACTTTCAAGCTGGTCAACCAGTGATTGATGCATTAGGCCTCGTTGGACAAATCAGTAGCGTTTTTCCGGAAACAAGTGAAGTCACACTCATCATTGATAAAAAAATGTCAGTGCCTATTCAAATACAAAGAAATGGTTTAAGAGCCATTACCAATGGCAATGGTCAGAATGAGACAATCTCACTTTCGTATTTACCTAATAGTGTCGATGTCATGAAAGGCGATATTTTAAAAACGTCAGGCATTGATACGATTTATCCTGAAGGCATTGCGGTCGCAGAAGTATTAGAAATTACAAATAATCCAAAACTACCTTTTGCAAAAATTATTTGTAAACCACTCTCAGCGATTCGTAATCATAGTCATCTGCTTGTAGTGATGCCTATTAACAAAATCGTAAATAATATAGCTCCTAAAAATGATCAGAAAAAATAAATCGCTATTTTTTTCTTTAATAGTCGCTGCGATGATAAATCTTATTCATATCAATATTTTTAATACTGATGTAACGCCCGATTTTATCTTACTCACGCTTATTTTTTGGTTCTTTAAAAATCCAAATGCTGTATCCATTTCACTATTCTGGTTCGTGGGTCTTTTGACTGATATTTTTACAGGGGATCTTTTGGGTCAATATGCTTTAACCTATGCGTCTTGTTACTTCATTGCACAATATTTCATAAACAAAATTATGCTTAACAACAAGCATCAACAATTAATTTATATTTTCTTCATATTTTTAAGCGCTCAAATCATTATGCTGCTGATTAATGTGATGCACGATCTTCATTATCCAGGGCTTAATTATTTCCTTCAAAGTATCACAGCCGTTCTCATATGGCATCTATTCACTCAATTTAAATTTTTTAAATTAGATCGCTAAAGACTAAAGCCTAATCTTTAAAGATGTCTTTTACAAAAAATAATCAGAATATTTATAAATCGCGCTACTTATTTAAGCGAAGATTGACACTTCTTACAGGTTTAATCTCCATTGCTTTTTTAGTAATCATTGGCCGTTTTTTTTATCTCCAAATTTTTAAATACGATTTTTACAAAGGCTTATCTGAGAATAATCGTATCGCTATCATTCCGAATGTGCCAAATCGAGGTCTTATTCTCGATCGAAACGGCGTCATCTTAGCAGATAATTATTTTGTATATAGTTTAGAAGTCACGCCTTCGAAGGTTGATAACCTTAACAAAACCATTGAGCAACTCAAACCGATCGTCGATCTAAGTGTTGGTGATCTAAAACAATTTAGAAAACTTTTAAAGGAAAGTTCTTCTTTAGATAGCATTCCTATTAAAACACATTTGTCTGAAATTGATGCCGCGAGATTTGCAGCGAATAAATTACGATTTGAAGGGGTCGAAATTAAGTCTCGATTATTTAGGCGCTATCCCAAAGGTGCTTTTGCTTCCCATCTGATTGGTCATATCAATCGAATTAACGAAGAAGATAAGGAGATTATTAAAAAATCAGGTTGGCAGCAAAACTACAAAGGCACAGACTCCATAGGTAAACTTGGCATTGAAAAATACTATGAAGCAAGGCTTCATGGCAAAACTGGATTTCAAGAAGTTGAAATTGACGCCAATGGTAATTCAGTACGTATTTTAAATAATACACCCTCCATCGAGGGCGATACCATTACATTATCGATCGATTCAAATTTACAAGATATTGCTGAAAATGCTTTCAATAAATATCGAGGTGCGCTCATAGCTTTAAATCCAAAAAATGGTGAAGTACTTGCTTTCGTGAGTCGTCCTAATTTTGACCCCAATCATTTTGTTGGTGGCATTGATATTGATGAATGGAAATTACTTAATGAGTCATTAGATAAACCTATGCTTAATCGTGCAATCAATGGCTTATATCCACCAGGGTCAACCATTAAACCTTTTGTCGCATTGGCAGCCTTAGAAAACGATATTCGTAAACCACCTTTTAATATTAATGATCCTGGATTTTTTACACTTTCAAATTCAGGTCACACTTATAGGGATTGGAAGCCTTTTGGGCACGGCATTGTCGATATTGTGATGGCCATTACGATTTCATGCGATACATTCTTTTATGGACTTGGTATTGAATTGGGTATTAATAAATTATCGGAATTTTTGTCTCGATTTGGTTTTGGAAAAGTCACTCACATTGATATGTTTGGAGAGAATGCTGGATTACTTCCATCACCCGAATGGAA
>RFPQ01000210.1 GCA_009926035.1 Betaproteobacteria bacterium | reverse complement strand
TAAATATTAATAATCTAAAGGTATATCTTTATAAACCTTATTAAGCACCTTCATTTTTTTAGCAAATTTAGTTAAAACTGTATTGAGCTCTTCCAATTCTTCAATATTTAGTTTTTTTAATGTTGAAGGTATTGCACCCTCTGGCGATTTTGGAGCTTTAGCCATTAATTGCTTACCTTTTAATGAAATAGTTAAAACAATTTTCCTTTCGTCAGTTGAGCTCCGAGTTTTTTCTACAAGGCCTTTTTTAATGAGTTTGTTTACAAGAATACTACATGTCGAAGCATGCAGTGTAAGGGTCTTTGCTAGCTCTGTATTACTTATTCCATTGAAATTATAAATTTGCTGCATGATCCAAAGCTGAGAGCCAGTAAGACCTGTTTTCTTAACGTTATCTTTTAGTTCAGATTTAGCTTGAATAAAGATTTCTCTAAAATGTTTTAAGACTTCTTTTTGCAATTTGATTTTCATACCTCTTATTTTACAACTTAATGCATATTAAGTTTACATAATATTATTACATAATTTTATAACAAATAGTTTGACATAAAACTAAATTTAGATTTAAATGATCCCTAATTCTATTTAAGAGGAATCTAACGAATTTAATTTTATGATTAACTCTCAATATCAATTGATACCGATACCATCATCTGAACCTAGTTGCATTGTTTCTATGGCTCGAAGTTTAGACAAGGGTCGTTCAGACATGCAGCAGTTCATTTCTAAAAATTTTTTCGAAACTTATCAAGCACAGGTTGATCATTTTGCTGACCTTCTTATTGGCTGCAAAAGCAATGAAGATCATCATTGGATGGCAGCTTTTGGCATGTCTAACTTAGCAGATAAAAAAGCTTATTTAGAGCAATATCTCGATCAACCTATAGAAAGCTATATCGCTTTAATGACTGGCCAAAAAGTTGAGCGTAGTGAAATATTTGAATTAGGCAATCTTGCAGCTAAATATCCCGGGGCTACAAGACGACTAATTAAAAAGATGGCATCAATGATCTACAATCAAGGAGGAAGGTGGGTAGTATTTACCGCTAATAATCTTGTGGTTAATGCGTTTCATAAATTAGATCTTAATCCTCAAGTGATTTCTAAAGCTGATCCTGATCTTTTACCTAATCGCGGCATCAATTGGGGCTGTTATTATGAAACAAAACCCCAAGTGATGTTCATCGAAGTCCCTTCTCATATTTAATTTTGACAGTCGAGATAGATATTAAGCAAGCTAGGATTCATAGCGTTCCGTCTTTAGATTCGCTCGTGAATGATTTTTCTAAAGCATTAAAGAATAGAAAATATCCTGATGCACCTGTAGGTGTCTTAGCTGATAATTCACCTGATTGGATTGCATTAGATTTAGCATCGCAGTTTCTTCGTATCCCTTTAATCCCTATCCCACATTTCTTTTCTAATGAACAACAAAAACATTTAATTCATAGTGCTCATATCCTTACTTTATTTGGGGATCAAGAAAACATATTTGAGATATACGGTTTTGATCAAAATAGAGAGCAATGCCATAGTTTATTTGTAGGCCATCTAGAAAATTATGAATCGAAAAATATCAATAAAGATATTCAAAAGATTACATTTACATCAGGGACAACATCTAAGCCTAAAGGTGTTTGTTTATCTAGTGAACAGCAATGGGCTGTTGCAAAAAGTTTGAAGCATGCACTAGCAAATCTAAAAATTAAAAAACATCTCTGTTTGCTCCCCTTATCTGTTCTATTAGAAAATGTTGCCGGTGTTTATACATCATTCTTAAGTCATACCGAAGTATTTGTATTCTCATTGAAGGAAATAGGTTTTAAAGATC
>RFPQ01000209.1 GCA_009926035.1 Betaproteobacteria bacterium | reverse complement strand
TTGGCAATTAATCTTTCTATCACTTGTTTTCTTAGGATATTTTCTGATGGAATTTCAATTTTTTGATTTTTTAGATTGCCAATCACTGAATTAATTTTTTCTTGAAGTTCTTTTTCTGTGATTACATCTTGATCGACTACAGCAATAATGCGATCAAGTTTTTTAATTCCACCTTCAGGCTTTGCATATCCGAGTGAAGCTAGAGTTAAACCAAAGAGAGTTAAGATTAATTGAAAAACGAATGCTATTTTTTTAAGTTGCATATTTAAATTAGTTAAAGTTTGCCTGACGATTAACGTCTGGAATCTGATTGACAGTTCTTACACCCGGAACATTTCTATATAAGAAGTTATTTAATTTATTTGCATCAGAACCAATAGATCCTAGGCCGTTGAGTTCAAGCTGAACAAAAAATGTGTAATTAGGCTGGGGACTTGTGGGCAATGATATTCTGTCGAAAACTGTTCTGGCAACCCAACAGCCACCATCATATTCGAGGCCACCGAGCACTTCGATTGTTTGAGATGTTTTCAAATCATAGTTATATCTTGCTATAGAATAAAAACGATTTCCTAGTGGCCATTGACCGGCTGCATTGAATACTTTTAAGTCTTGAGTGTTATCACTCACATTATCAATCATACGATAACTTAGATTAATCAATTTACCTGGCTCGGGATTATATCGAGAGCTCAAGGTGCTTCTAAGCATGGTGCTAGAAGTTGGATCATATTGAAACATAGCATCTAGATTTAATGAGTTTGCAAGTCTTGCTGTGGCCCCCATAAAGATATCAGAATTTGCTTTTTTGGCCTCCAAGTCTGAACCAAAAATTTTTCGATCTTCAAAGTAATATCTTTGAGCAATAACGCCAGAAAGTCTTTCTTTACCATTTTTATCAATAAATTTTGAAGTTAAAGCGGCTGTCAGTTGGTTGGCATCATTAATTCTATCTTGACCGTTATACTGATTTTCAGTAAAGAGTGTTTGCATATTCAAGTCCGCAAGGCCCGTGTCAAAAATTGGCAATGAAGATTGGTCTTTATATGGTATGTAAACATAGAATAATCGTGGCTCTAGAGTATTGGTGTAACTTTGATTAAGAAGATTTATTTTTCTATCAAAGTACATGCCGCTATCTAGAGATAAAATAGGCGTAATAATATCTTTATTGCCCACTGATGAATTATTAAGACTATAAGATCTAATATTTGCAGATAATTTAGGCTTAATATAGCCATAAGTTTCAGTGAATGGAATTGAAATACTTGGGGTCATGCTTAAACGACTCCCTGTAATTTTTTGTTCAGCTGTATAGGTTGATGAGAATTTATCATCTCTATCAAAGTAGGCCCATTGGGATCTAAAATCTAAAATGTAGCTGTCATAATCTTTTCTAGCGGAAAGATCAAGTTGAGGCAGTCTTTGATAAGGCGAATTCGAAGCATTTGTTAGGGTTTGATATTTTTCAGTTAAAGCATTAAATTTCCAGGTATCGCCCGTATAATTGATGTTGGCCCTTTGAGGTAAGTTAACAACGCTCGTGACTTGAATCATAGTTGCTAAATCAGAAAAATAAGTATCATCAGAAACTTTTTGATAGTTATAAGAAGCTGACCATCCATTATTAAATTTATGTTGATGTTCAAGCTTTACAAAATATCGATTATCTTTATTGCTAGCTTGGTCATGATTCATAAATTGAATTTGATTTTTACCGGAATAATTATCCTCTAGGTAACGAAATTCACCATCGATTTGAGGACCTCTTTTACCAAAGTATCTTCCTGTCAGTGTGGCATCCATATTGGGTGAAATATTAAAGTAATAAGG
>RFPQ01000208.1 GCA_009926035.1 Betaproteobacteria bacterium | reverse complement strand
TTCCCTATGATACAAATCATCCCCCAAAGGAAATAAGTGTGACATATCAAGGATGCAGTTCAAAAGGCCTTTGCTATGCACCCATTAAAAAAGATTTTAAATTCGATAATATTAAAACTGGTGGATCAAAAACAATCAGCTCTAATTCAGAAGTTGATACGATGCAATTTTTATTACAATCACAACATGTAGGTCTTATCTTATTAAGCTTCTTTATCGCTGGTTTACTACTATCATTAACACCTTGCGTATTGCCAATGATTCCTATTTTATCAAGTATCATTTTTGCATCACATAAACGCCCCTCCCATCAAACCCGCTTAAAAGACTTTTTTCTATCCTTAAGTTATGTAGGTGGTGTTTCTTTTACTTACACCTTGCTAGGTGTGTTTGCAGGACTATCAGGTAATTTAGTTACAACAAGTATACAAAGCCCAACGCTCATGGCTGTTATGGGGATTGTCTTTATTCTTCTAGCACTTTCTATGTTTGATTTATATGCGCTTAAATTGCCTCATTCTATCGAGCATTTTATTGCCACTTCAATTCTTCGCGTTGAAGGCGGAAAATATTTGAATGTATTTATTATTGGCTCTATTTCATCGCTTGTATTAAGCCCTTGTATTGCCCCTCCTCTTGCGGGAGCAATTATTTACATCAGTCAATCGCGTGATTTTATTTTAGGTGGCTTAGCACTATTTACACTTTCAATCGGGATGAGCATACCGCTTCTTCTTATTGGTATCTTCTCTGATCAATGGCTTCCTAAGCGTGGTCACTGGATGATTATTGTTAAAGAACTTATTGGATTTATGTTAATTGCCATGGGGCTTTTTATTATGAGTCCATTGTTCCCTGAAAATATGGATCAAATTGCTTATAGTGCTTTATTACTAGCACTATCTATCTATCTATTTTTTGCAAACCATCGTTTCAAATACAAAACCATGTCTTGGGTTCATTTGTCAGCTTTTGTAACGCTCATTGCTTCCATTTTGCTTTTTGGGTTAACGCTTCAAAGAATCAATGTATCCTATAGCGAAAATCTTTCTAACACGACTCGGCCTAATCACGTTTCTGTTTTACCTTTTAAACAAATTCAAAGCCTTGATGATTTATCTCGCGAACTCAATCAACGCGATAATAAAATGATCATGCTTGATTTCTATGCGGACTGGTGCGTTTCTTGTAAAGAATACGAAAAACTTACTTTTACTAATCCTAAAATTAAAGAACATCTTTCTGAATATAATTTGCTCCAGGTTGATGTAACTCAAAACAATGCTCAACATAAAGCTTTATTAAAACATTTCAATCTTTATGGTCCGCCAGCAATTTTATTTTTTGATAAGCAACATAATGAAGTACGTACTTTTAGAATTGTAGGGTACAAAAACGCTTCGCAAATGTTAGATCACCTTAGAACGCTTCAACATGAAAATCAATAAAGGCTTTCTTCATGCAGCAATTTATGTGCTTGCTATTATTTTTTTGGGTTTTTCTATTTTTCGCATTTTTTTAATGCCCTCAGAAATTAAGGCCACTTCAGCTGACCCGCTATTTACTTCTATTATTAATGATCCTGAAGGCAAGCCGCAAAGCCTTAAACAATTTCAAAGTAAAACTATTGTGCTTAATTTTTGGGCAACTTGGTGCGAGCCTTGTCGCGAAGAAATGCCTGAATTATCTAATTTCTATGTTGAGAATCAATCTAAAAACGTTGTGGTTTTGGGAATTGCGATTGATGAAGAAAAGGCCGTAAAGGCTTATCTTAAAAAAACAAAAATAACATACCCTATTCTTGTAGACGAGGATAAAGGGGTGATTCTAAGT
>RFPQ01000207.1 GCA_009926035.1 Betaproteobacteria bacterium | reverse complement strand
TCATGCAAAAAAGAATTAGAGAAAAAAGGCTTTCATCGAGTGCACGTTTGGACACGAGGAGTAGCAGATACTTTAATTAGCAAAAGTAAGGTATTCAAAAAATCAGATCGTATCAAAGTGTTATATGTGGGGCGTGTCAGCCGTGAAAAGAATTTAGAAGTCTTATGTCAATATCAAGATGATTTCGATATCACGATCGTGGGAGATGGGCCGTGTCTTAAAAAACTCAAGAGTCAATATCCCAAGGTAAATTTTGTTGGGTATCGCTTCGGTAGAGATCTTGCTGATATTTATCATTCTAGTAATGTTTTTTGCTTCCCCAGTAAAACAGATACTTTTGGAATTGTCATGATAGAAGCATTGATGAATGGGCTTCCTGTCGCTGCTTTTAGGGTCACAGGCCCACAAGATATCGTTGAACACGGTCGAACAGGCTACTTAGGCAATGATTTAAGAAAGAATATTAAGGATTGTATGAAACTTAATCGGAATTACATTAAGCTTCATGTTAAGCATAGATGGTCATGGAAATCTTGCGTCGAGATTCTTTACAAGCATTTACTCAAGCCATGATTAATTTTTCGGGGGAGAATTTCAAAGAGTTTGATGACTTGATTTACCTGACTTATATTTTTTGCGATCGCTTCAGCCTCTTTTGCTTCATTTTCGGTAAGAATACCCATTAGGTAAACATTTTTATTCTCAGTAACTACTTTCACAAAAAACGGGGACACTTTATTTTCTTTGAACAATCTGGCCTTTACGTTTGAGGTAATGAGCGTGTCTTGAGCTCGCCCCGACATAGAGATCGCAGGACCAATCGTCAATTCATTAGTAATGGATTTTACGTTAGCCAGTGCCTTAATAGAGTCGCCAATCTTAATTTTAATTGCTTGTGTTGGTACTTGACCCACAATAAGCACATGACCGTTATAACTTGTTACATTGGTATGCATTTCGCCTTCAATTTTTTGAATCAATGAGAATGCTTTTAATTCAATATTAGAGTCTTCCAGAATAATGCCGTGTGTTCTTCTGTCGGCGGTGGTGTCAATGGCTACTGCACCGCTTCCTATAATAGCTGCAGGACAGGCTGTAAGAAGGGGAAGCAGAAAAAATACAAATATGTAGCGGCTTATGGTCACATTAAAAAATGTTTAGCGTAACGAGGATGTATGTCTTTCAAGAAGAACATAGTTAAGAAGTCAGCCGTATTAAAGTCAGGATCCCAAGCAGGATCACCACAAATTTTAGCGCCTACGCGTAAGTAACCTTTTAAGAGGGCAGGAGGTTCTACATCTAAATCTTGATTGAGCTCATGAATAGGAAGTGGGAGTCGTGGGGTGACACGGTATTCAATGCCTGATAAATGCGACGCATTAATTTTCTTTGCTAAGCTTGCTGCGTAATGGCCACCATCTCCCATAGGCACGCTTGCGCATCCAATCATGACCTCATAGCCATTTTTTTTCATATACTGGGCTAACCCTGACCAGAGTGCCATAATAACGCCACCTGTTCTAAAATCCTTATGAACACAAGAGCGCCCTACTTCTACCATTTTGTCAGATAGGTGTGTGAGTCTATCGAGATTAAATTCTAAGTCGGAATAATAAAATCCGGCCTCTTTAGCCTTATGTGGAGGAAGCACACGATAGGTGCCAATCACTTTTAAAGTTTCTGTGTCACGAATAAGCAAGTGATCACAATATTGATCAAGCACATCACGATCTAATTTTTCTGAATTAGTTGGTAAGTGCGCCCCCATCTCTTCAGCAAATACCTTGTATCTTAAATGTTGTGCCTCTTTTACTTCATTATCTGTTTGTGCCCATGAAATTTGTATAGCATCTTTTTGATTGGGAT
>RFPQ01000206.1 GCA_009926035.1 Betaproteobacteria bacterium | reverse complement strand
ATGTGATGCGTCAAGCAATAAAGCTTCTGCATCATAAAAATTCTTTTCATATTGTAACAAATCTACTGATACCGAAACCGCAACGGCTTTAATATATGGAAATTTGAATTGCCTGCAAAATTCAGGGGTTTCGTCGCCATGAAACTGTAAAACATTTATCAATCCTGATTGAATTACCTCTTTAATATAGGCAGGATCCGCATTAACAAAAAGACCTACTTTAGCCACAAATGGTGGCAGCTCTTTAGCAAAATCTTTAAATACAGGTAAAGCAATATAACGTGGACTTTCCTTATAAAAAACAAAGCCAAGTGCATCACAGCCAGCATGAATAGCAGCTTTTGCATCTTCCAAACGGGTAATGCCACAAATTTTAATACGTGTTCTCAATGTGAAATCAATTCAAGATGAAAGATAAACATTATAAGGATTAACGATCTTGGCTTAAATGATTATTGTCAAAAATATTGACGGTTCGATGCGTAAAAGGCAATGCATAGCACGCATCATAATCAACACCACACAAATAAAGGCCGTGAGGGGAAAATGTAGGGGGTGATTTTTTTCTATCTTTTGACATCAATAGCTCGTTAATATACTCACTTGTGTAATTACCTTTACCAATATAGAGAATAGCCCCCATCATATTTCTTATTTGATGATGCAAAAAACCATTTGCAGAAAACTTAAAAAGATAAAACGGGTGGTAATTTAAAATAGATGTGCGAGTGATGGTTCTTACAGGACTTTTAGCTTGACATTCGGAAGATCGAAACGCACTAAAATCATGTTCACCTTCAAAATATTGAATAGCCTTTTTCATCTTATTAAAGTCAAGATCATCGTGAATCCATCCTGCTTTATTAGCCCATAGAGCAGACGGAAAAGAGGCGTTATACACTAAATATTCATAATGACGCTGTATTGCTGAATAACGTGCATGAAAGGTATCCTCAACTTCTTGCGCCCATAACACTCGAATTGAAGATGGCAAAAAAGCATTAACACCTCTTATCCAAGCCGTCACAGGCCTCTCAATTGAAGTTTCAAAATGAATGATCTGAATAAGCGCATGAACACCGGTATCAGTCCTGCCTGATGCATAGGTATCTATTTTTTCTAACGCAATGCTTTCAAGCGCTTTTTCAATTTCACCTTGAATAGAATCTACATCATTCTGTTTTTGCCATCCAGAATAATCAGAGCCATCATATTCAACACATAATGCGATTTTCATAAGGATTTAAATATAAAAAATCACAAAAAATGTAATAGATACCATTGCAGAAATCATAACCATAGACAATGTATTAACTCTTTCCTCTTTTATTTCAATATAAGTATGCTTTCTATGAGTTTTATTACTCGAATATAAGAGTAATGAAGACAAGTCGTTAAAATTAAAACGCAGTTTAGGTTTCGATTGGAAAGTCTTAACATACTCCATAGTTAAGCAAAGACGAACAGCAAAAATTTTTGCATCAATACCTAACGGTCTCAATGGTTTAACCATTAAATAGAAAGTTTCAATTAAAGTCTGATAGCTCATGAATGAAATCATCATCGTAATAAGAGCCACTGAATTAATAAGGCGCATAATTTGAGTTATGCCTAATAAAAGACCTTCATAAGAAGGTGAAAAATAAGCCCAAAGAAATATATACTCACCCGGCGTATTAAATACATAAAGCAGAAAGGTAATGATAAGAAAAAATTTTAATCTAAGTATAAGTTTAGGAATTGAGAACTTTAAGAAAAAAGAAATGACCAAAATAAAAAAGAGTAAATAAAGATTGAAGTTAAAGTTATATTTATTAATAAGCAATAAAGCACATAAAACAGCTACAAATTTAACTAATGCATGCACAATA
>RFPQ01000205.1 GCA_009926035.1 Betaproteobacteria bacterium | reverse complement strand
TCAAGAATCTGCGAGAAAATGGCTTAAAGGATTGTCTTTTCCGAACCAAGAAAGAGTGATGGTTTTAATTTTATGGTTGAAACTTGATAGCCGACTTTTTTATATTAAAGATCTTCAAACATCAAATGATGATGACAAGAAGCAGTCTATTATTGCTGAAGAGGCTAAAGCCTTAAAAGAAACACTGATTAAAATGAGTACAAAACTTTTAGAGCTCATTAAAACGATTCGATAAAAAAGGTTTAAGAATACGCTTATGAAAATATTTCTCTTAATTAGCTTCGCTATAGCATTTTATTTGTTTAGGGTAAATGTCATGGCAGCACCTATTTTAAAAGTAGGTGATGATGCGCCAACTTTTAGCTTGCCAGATAGTCAAGGCAATCAAGTCAGCCTAAATGGCTATAAAGGCAAATGGGCTGTTCTATACTTTTATCCGAAGGATGATACACCTGGATGCACGAAGGAGGCTTGTCAATTTAGAGATGATTTTAAAACGTTAGAGGCTTTGGGCGCTAAAGTGATTGGTGTGAGTATTGATGATAGCTTTTCTCATAAGAAATTTGCAGAAAAATATAATCTACCCTTTCCTCTTTTATCAGACGCTTCAGGAGAAGTTGCAGCTCGATACGGTGCACTGAACAATTTCTTAATAATCATCAAGCTAGCTAAAAGATATACCTTCTTAATTAACCCTCAAGGCAAGATTGCTAAAATTTATCTTAGCGTAGATACATCAAAACATAGCCAAGAAATTATTGATGACTTAAAAAAGCTTAAAGAATCCATTTAAGTTGAAAGTAACCGATCGATATGCTCGGCTAACTCAAAGTCCTTATCCGTGATACCTGAAGCGTCATGCGTATGCGTTTTAACAATCAGAGCGTTATGTTTAAATATTAACTCCGGATGATGATTTAATTGATTTGCAATTTTTGCAATTTCATTTGCAATCTGAATAGATTCATCAAAATGCGCAGTCGAAAATTTCTTTTCAATAGAGGGGAAGATATAAGACCAAGTGGTACATCTGAGTTTTAATTTTTCTTCTATTTCTTTTGCGTTGTAAGCCATAATTTACCTTAATTGATGATATTTGAGTTCCGCAAGATTTATTACATCCAAAGCTTTTTCGTGGGTCGCCTCTAAAATCACGGGTGGTGCAACACCTTCTTCTAGAGCTTCAAGCCATCGACTAGCACATAGACACCAGCGGTCCCCCGCTTTCAGCCCTTTAAATTCAAATTCAGGTCTTGGCGTCATTAAGTCGTTGCCTTGCATTTTGGAGAACTGAAGAAATTCTTGAGTAACTTCAGCGCATACCGTATGCTGACCAATATCTTGAGGCCCTGTTTCGCAGCATCCATTTCTTGTAAATCCTGTGATAGGGTTAAGGTTACAGATTTCCAAATTTGTTCCAAGGACATTTTTCATGGTTTTTAATAGTGCCGGTATGAACGATATTGATATAGATGAGTCCTATTGACTATGAAAAAAGCTATAAGTTTATTTTTGTTTTTGATCTCAAGCCAAGTCAATGCGATCCCATCTTTTGAAAAGTTATTAGAGCTCAACAATTCTATTGTTGCTGTGAATGTGGATTTGCCAGATGGCTCTTCCGGCACAGGTACAGGTGTCGTGGTTAGTAAAGAGTATGTAGCTACAGATTGCCATGTGATTGCGAATACTTTAGGCGCTAATATTTCTAAATTTGATGATACCTATAAACCCATTAGCTTTAAAGCTGATTGGAAACATGACTTATGTTTATTAAAATTTGAGGAGCTTCCTTTTAAGCCGTTTTCCTTAAGGGATAGCAAAACATTGCAGTATGAAGAGGATGTGTTTAGTGTGAGCTTTCCTAATGGAAGCAATGTCCCACAACCCTCATATGGGTCGGTGAAAGCGATTCACCGTCTGGATAATAGTGTCATCATCAGATCTGATGC
>RFPQ01000204.1 GCA_009926035.1 Betaproteobacteria bacterium | reverse complement strand
TAGAAATAACTTTAAGAAGAATTGCATCTGCTTTGGAAAGGCAACTAGAAAATCAAATTAAAATGAATGAAAGTGTAATTCAAACTTTAAAAAAAGATGATGCGGGGCAAGACATATGACATTCACCACTTATAAAAAAGCAATTGCAAAACTACTCAAAGCATACCATAAAAAATGGGATTGTTTTGGTAGAGAAATTAAAAAAACTAAAAAGAAAAGAAAAAAATGAACTACGATAATCATGAAAAAAATGCTTGGTTGTTAATTATAATAATTTTTTGGCTTTTATTAATTTTAACTATTACAATTTATGCTTGATATGTTTCAAGAACTTGGTTGGTATTATTCAGGAGCAGTAGTGCTTTTAACTTGTTTAATACTTATCTGGTGGGATAACAGAAAATAACATTTGACACTTATGACAAAAACACTTAAAGATTTAGTTAATGACTCCCCATACGTAGTATGTGTGGACTGTAAGGGTAATGGATATACGAGACTCGATCCTCTAAATATTCATTCTAATACAAAAACATGTAAAAAATGTGGGGGCGCAGGTCATTTTAAAAGAACCAAATCTCAAATCACAAGTAGCAACGACACAGCGATAAATATGCTTAATCTAATTGACTACTTGTATGGCCAAAAAAGACGAACCAATTAACGACTTTCACAGATCGTTACAACTGTTAGCTAAAAAGCTTACATTTGAAGAATATACTCTTGTTGCAGGAACAATGTTTCAACTGCACGCAGGTATGACTTTTGGGTATAAAAAAATATTTGATCCACAAATACTTCCAGACATAAGTTATATTTGGCAGATACATCACAAAAAAGCCTTTGAAAACAAGGCTAAAATATTAAAATTAAAAGTAGTGAGGGGTGGAAAAGATGTTAAACACTAACTACAATAGAGTTATGGATTTAATGGATAGAGTAACCACTATTGATCGTAGCCACTGGTCTGGACAGGAAATAAGTAATCTGTTAGTGGGCGTTCATGAAGACTATGAACACTATATTAAAATTAAAGCTCCTAAGGAAGTAGTATTATATTACCGTGACCTACTCTCTTACCTTATTAAAACTTATGGGCACTGAGTTTGCTGAAATCACTCTTAAGAATCCGTAAAGCAATCGAATGAGGACCGCAGCGAAGATATGCCTGGTAATTTGCCTCTTTATTGCTCAAACAGCATTAAAGGCACAAATCAATTATTCACGTGTTTATGGTGGCAATAATTATGATTTCGGTGCAGACCTTGCAGCAACAACAGACAACGGTGTCCTGATTGCTGCCAGTTCATCCAGTTACAGTGAATCTTCTGATGTTCTGCTTTGGAAAATTGATTCCTCAGGCAACTATCAATGGCATCGTGTTTATGGCGGAATCTGGCCCGACGGAGCATGCCGTATGAAGATGTGCACTGACTCAGGCTTCGTGATAGGAGGGTATCGCACTCTACAGCCCTCTGATGGCTATGACTTTTGGTTATTGAGAACCGACCGCAATGGCGACACCCTTTGGACAAGAAGCTACGGGACATCCCTTTGGGATCAGTGCACCGACGTATTACAGACTGCTGACAAGGGATTCTTCATGGTTGGCACCACATGGGATTCAGAACTTGGAGACAAAGACATTCTCATGGTGAAGACCGATTCACTCGGACAATTGCAATGGCAGCGGGTGTATTCAACCGATGGTCCCGATACTGTTGGTCAGGCGCTGGAAGTAAATGGCAATTTCTATCTGATCGGAAGTGCTTATCATCCTGACTCTCTTCGAAATATTGCCTTAACCGTTTTTGATGCCAACGGACAATTGCTATGGTCAAAGCAATATGGAAGCCTGCAGAACGACCGGGGCAACGGATTGTGCCTTACTGCTTCGAATGAACTGATGATTTGTGGCGCTGCACAGATGGTTCCCGGTAGCTCCTATTTT
>RFPQ01000203.1 GCA_009926035.1 Betaproteobacteria bacterium | reverse complement strand
GCTCCTACGTTGAGTTGGATTCTTCCACCACTCGCATCTTCAAATACTGTATGTGGAGCGGTGTTACCACCAGCATTTCCATTAGGATATATTATAACGTTAGTGGGCATTTTTCAATTTTAATTCTAAATCTTTTATTTGATTTTCAATATCATCAATAAATAGTTGTTGTTCCTTTATACCCTCAACTAATACTGCATTCAATTTAACATATTCAATATAGTAATAACCTTGGTGGTTAACTTTAACTATCGTGGGATAAAACTCTTTTACGTTTTGAGCTATCAAACCAACTGAGTGAATCTTTTTGAGTCCATTAATATCTCTATATTTTCCGTCAGTTAATTTTTCATTCCAATCGAATTCAACAGTATCAATCTGAAGAATTTTATTTAAAGAATCCTCAAGAGTTACAATATTTCTTTTAAGTCTCCTATCCGAACAGAAATAGTTGTAAATATAGTATCCACCACTTCCTGTATATCCAGCACAAGAACTACCTTGGTATCTCACGTTCCTTGCACCTGCGGTCCACTGACTACAATCTGAAGCGGTATATAACTGTACGTCAGCACATCCACTCCATGAAACTGTTGTGTAATAGTAATAAGAACCACAACTGTATGGATAATTACATAATGAATATTGAGTACAGTTTGACCATACCAAGTTGGCATTACAAGTTCCACTTGGTCCTGTTGGTCCTGTTATACCTTGAGCCCCTTGAGCACCTGTTGGTCCTGTTGCTCCTTGTGTTGAACCAACGTATCCTGTACCACCTTTCGCACCTTGAGCACCTTGTGGTCCTGGTGGAGCACCAGGTCCTTGTGAACCTGTTGCACCCGCTGAACCTTGAGCCCCTGGATGACCTGTATTTCCTGCTGGTCCTGTAGGTCCTGTTGCACCTACAGCTCCTTGTGCTCCTGGGTGTCCTGTTGCACCCTGAGCTCCTTGAGAACCCCCTGAGTTTGTGGCACCTTGCGCTCCTGGATGTCCCGTGGCCCCTTGTGACCCTTGAGAACCTCCTGTTCCTGTATTTCCTTGTGCACCTGTGTTTCCGACAGCTCCCTGTGAACCTTGATTACCTCCAGCCCCTGTATTTCCTTGAGCACCTGTATTACCTGTGGCACCTTGGACCCCTTGTGGCCCTGTAATGTTTGCGGCTCCTGTCGGTCCTTTAGCTCCCTGTGAACCTGTAGCACCCTGAGAACCTGCAGCGTTTGGTGCTCCTTGAGCACCTGTATTACCTGTGGCCCCTTGAGCTCCTGTTGAACCTCCGCCTCCTGTGGCGCCTTGTGCTCCCGTATTACCCACTGCACCTTGGGAACCAGTATTTCCAGCAGCTCCTCCAGCACCCTGTGCTCCTGTATTACCTGTTGCTCCTTGAGCTCCTGTTGAACCAGCAGCACCTCCCGCACCTTGTGCTCCTGTGTGACCAACAGCACCTTGAGAACCAGTATTTCCGCCTGCTCCTCCTGCACCTTGTGCTCCTGTATGCCCTGTGTTTCCTTGAGCACCTGCAGAACCTCCTCCACCTGTAGCACCTTGTGCTCCTGTGTGTCCTACAGCCCCTATAGAACCTTGAGCCCCTGTGGGACCTCCCGCTCCTGTTGGACCTACTGCTCCTGTGTTTCCCGTTGCACCTTGTGAACCTGTCGCTCCTACAGCTCCTGTTGGACCTACTGACCCTGTTGGACCGACAGCACCTTGTGAGCCAGTTGGACCTGTTGCACCTGTTGGTCCAACTGCACCTGTTGGTCCTGTTGCTCCTTGAGAACCAGTCGGACCTGTTGCACCTGTTGGTCCCACATTACCTTGAGCTCCAGTGGGTCCTTGTGCTCCTGTATTACCTGTAGCACCTTGTGCTCCTGTATTACCTGTGGCACCAATTGAACCCTGAGCTCCCGTTGGACCAGTAGCACCTGTTGGACCTACGTTACCTTGTGCACCCGTTGGACCTTGAGCACCTGTTGGACCTACCGC
>RFPQ01000202.1 GCA_009926035.1 Betaproteobacteria bacterium | reverse complement strand
AGGGTGAATCATAACGAATTGTTCGCCCTGAGCTTTGAGTTTATTTTCAATATTGGCGTAACTCGAGTTAATAAATCCGTGACTTTTTGGAGCTAAAATATTTAACGGATATTTTTTAGCTAATGAAGGATTGGCTGACGGAGTCTCTTTTGATGGAATATAATCAGGAAGCTCTGGAATGTCCTCTCCTGGTTGAAAGGCATCATACATCTGCCTAAAAGGACCAGCTACAAAATTCTTTGCACCGACAACTCTGAATTGACATTTACCAGATGGAGTTGGAAATTTACCTTCTTTGTGTGGAGCTCGATTATCTTTTGTGCCTACATTAATTCTTGCATAACCGTGTTTTTTTAAATACGCTAAATCTATGCCCTTACAAGCAGGTGAATTCCAATCAACATAATGTTCTAGACATTCACTGTCTGACCATTTAAAACATTCTTCTTCAAAGCCAAATCTTTGAGCAAGTCGCCTAAAAATTTCATAGTTAGGAATTGCTTCACCTGGAGATTCGATACACTTGGTGTTATAAGTGAGATATAGATGTCCCCAAGATAAAATAATATCCTCTTGTTCTGCACCCATAGATGCAGGGAGAAGAATATCGGCATATGCAGCTGTATCAGATATAAAATGCTCTGCTGAGACGAGAAATAAATCTTCACGCTTCAAGCCTTCTAATATTTTTTCACTTTCAGTTGCTTGGGTCACAGGATTAGTATTCCAACACATCATTGATTTAATAGGCACCTTGAGTTTGACTTCACCTGTTAAAACTCGCCCTAATTGAAGATTGTTGACTACTTGAGTTCCTTCGGGAATAAGATCTGGTCTGCAAATAACATCGAACTTATACGGTTGCTCCCAAACTGGGAATTGAAGGATGCCTCCACCTACATGACGCCATGCCCCTGTGAGTGCAGGAAGGCAGGTGACCGCTCTGATTGTTTGACCACCCCCCCAGCTTTTTTCTAAAGCCACACCAATCCTGATTGCAGAAGGTTGAGTTGTTGCATATTCTCTCGCAAGTTTTCTAATATCTTGAGCTGCTATACCTGTAATGGCCTCTGCCCACTCAGGAGTTCTTTCTTTAGCGAGAGCCGCTAATTCTGGAAAGCCTGCGGTATATTGATCAACATAATCTTGATCAACTAAATTTTCTTCAATAATAACGTGCATCATGGCCATGGCAAGTGCACCATCGGTTCCTGGTTTTGGACAAATATGCCAATCGGCTTCTTTAGCAGTTTTAGAAGCATATGCATCAATGACAACAATTTTTGCACCTTTTTTTTGTGCCTCTTTAACAATGTGCCAATGATGAAGATTTGTACTGACAGAATTACAAGCCCAAATAATAATAAATTTTGAATGGATAAAACTTTCTGGATCCACCCCGGCTGTGGGGCCAATGGTTAAAAGCCAAGCCGTACATGAACCTTCACCACAAAATGTTCTTTCTGTTACAGTTGCACCTAATCTTGCAAAAAAGGAATCACCTCCATTTAATCCATGAACCAATCCCTGATTTCCCAGATAACTATTGGGCATAATAGCTTCTGAACCATATTCATTAATAATGGCCTTCCATCTTGAGACAATGGTATCAAGCGCTTCATCCCATGAGATTCTTTGAAATTGTTTTGATCCTTTAGGCCCCACACGCTTCATAGGATATAGAAGTCGGTCGGGGTGATAGTGACGTTTTTCGTAATCTTGAAGTTTGACGCAAAGGCCTCCGCGTGTCATTGGATGATCTTTGTTTCCTTTGACTCCTATGAGTTTTTTATCTCGGACCTCGTAGACCATTGAACATGTATCAGGGCAGTCATGAGGGCAGCCACCATGAAAAAATTCACTTTCTTGATCGGGTAAAATTTCCATGCTAATTCCTTTCAATTTAAGCTTTAATAATGCCTATGACGCACCCTAGTAAGTTTATAATAAGGTAATTTTTATCAAAAGCAATATAAAAATAAACATG
>RFPQ01000201.1 GCA_009926035.1 Betaproteobacteria bacterium | reverse complement strand
GAATTTATTTGCTGAACTTTTTTACCATACTCTTTAAGGAGTCGATCGTTTCTGCTTCCAAATAAATTCTTAACAATGGTCTTTAACATAATATGAATATTCTTAATCGAGATAGTTTGAAATAATTAATATTGAAGATACTTGCGAGGATCTAAAGACTCACCATTCATTCTAATTTCATAATGAAGATGTGGTCCTGTCGATCTTCCAGTATTGCCTACTAGAGCAATAACTTGATTCTTTTTAATACGCTCGCCTTCTTTCACTAATAATTTAGATGCATGTGCATATCGTGTTTCAAGTCCAGACCCATGAGAAATACGAACCATATTGCCATATTCAGGGGTTACTTCAGCGGCTAAGACAATGCCTGCAGCCGTTGCCTTAATGGGTTGGCCAACATCTGCGCTAAAGTCTAATCCTTCATGAAACGCCCTTACACCTAAAAAAGGATCCACCCTCCAGCCATAACTTGATGAATTGAAAGGCACATTGACAGGGGAGGCATTAGGTAAAGTGTCTTTAAAAACACTTTGTTTTAGATAAAAAGCTTCTAAATTATTGTAGTACTCTTCGTGTTTTTCAATATCAAGTGTTAGCTTATCAATAAATGATTGAAGTTCAGTCTCAGAAAAATTCTTTTCTGGGACGAAGGGCCCGCCTTGGCCAGATGATTTTATTGGAGTTGGTTTAGGCATCTTTTCATTTGTTTTTAATTTCTCTTTAGCAAAATCTTGAAGTCTCTGAGCTTGATTATCTATACGTATTAAACGCGCTTGAAGTTCGCCAATTTGGGTTGCATAAACATCTAAATTTTTCTGAAAACTCCCTAAATTAAGATCAAGTTTAAGGTTGATTAATGATTTCTTTTCTTCAACACCGCTGTTATATTTCGAATCAAGCCAGTTAATACCTTGAATAAGCGCAATAAAAAGCAAAAAGATTATGGCAACAAAAGTTACTAGATGGATACTTTTTGGCTTTGATGTACTATTTGTAACAAAGATAATTCGCATTGAAGTCTAAATTTAGCTTAAATAATAGATAATTATAACTTATGAAGCCCGTGAACAAGCTTTTGGAAAGTGAAGTATTTTCCTTAATTAAAGAGAAAAAACGCTCTATTTCTGACTATCAAAAGCTATGGTCTATCAAGGCTCCAATCAAACTAGTCCCTTTATCTCATATCGGTGGGATTCGAGATGATATTTTGACCGTCTATGTTGAAAATAGTGGCATTGCCAGCAAATTAAAGTTTATTGAATCTTCACTTCTCAAGGAATTAAATGAAGGTATTCAAAAAGAAATGCCTTATGCAAATCCAATTAAATCTTTAAAAATAAAATTGGTGATTAAAAATTCTAAAGTGATGCCGCCACGATCTAAAAGCTTTCCTGCTCAAGCCAAATCAGCTTTCGAAAATCTACTCAGAAGTCTAGAGGATTCGCCTCTAAGACATCGCCTCATTAAACTCATTAAACATCATGCAAATTCTGACTGAAGCGGTCATACTCTTAGTTGCTGGAAGCTTTGTTGGCACTCTATCTGGGCTTCTCGGCATAGGGGGTGGCCTTCTTATTGTCCCCCTTTTGACTTATGTTTTAATTCATTTTCATCAAGTTGCGTTTGATCAAGCAATGCTTATGGCTATTGGAACTTCTCTTGCTTCCATTATTTTTACAGGGGGAGTGTCGAGTTTTTTTCATACAAAACAGAACAATATGAGCTGGTCAACGGCAGCACATTACATCCCTGGAGTTTTTTTAGGTTCTTTGGCTATGGCTTTTATCATTCCTCATTTAAATATTGCATTTATTAAGCACGCTTTTATTGTCTACACTTTCCTTGCCGCCTATAAAATTTTTAAATCTCCTAAAATCAAGAGCTTAGTTCAATTACCGTCCTTTATTTTTGCTAATCTTTATGGATTCATAATAGGCTCTGTCTCCACTATTATTGGAATTGGAGGAGGCACTATGTTTGTACCTTATTTTATTTATCACAAAGT
>RFPQ01000021.1 GCA_009926035.1 Betaproteobacteria bacterium | reverse complement strand
GCGGTTCGCCACCACTTGATGAGACTTTGTAAATTTGTGGACGACCTCCACGATCGGATGTGAAATAAATCAAACGTCCGTCAGGCGACCAGACGGGTTCCGTATCAATATGCGCACTCTGGATAAGCGGTTTTAAATTAGAGCCGTCAGCATCAATTAAATAAATTTGTGAGTTTGCGTTATACGTTAATACAATGGCTAAGCGTCTCCCATCCGGTGACCATGACGGTGAGCTATTATTGCCCTTAAAGTTAGCTAGGATTGTTCTTTGTCCTGTCACTAAAGACTGAATATAAATAATAGGTTTTTTCTTTTCAAAAGATACGTAAGCGATTTTTGTTGCATCCGGTGACCATCTCGCAGAAATAATAGGTTGAGGGGACCCTACCACCGACTGGACATTAAACCCATCTGCATCAGCCACATTTAGAGAGTAGCGGCCTTTATTCTTTGTGATGTAAGAAATTTTGGTACTAAAGACCCCTGGAATACCAGTTAATTTCTCATATATTGTGTCAGAAATTTTATGAGCAATCGCACGGTATTGAGCCGCTGGCCCTGAAAATTCCATCGTCGTTAAAATCGTTTTTTTATTCACATCCACTAAAAACCAATTCACCTTTATACGGTTATTGGTGATCTCTACCTGACCCAAGGTTATCACTTGCGCTTCAATAGCCGTCATTTCGGAGTAGTTAATATCACTTAAAGCCGATGGTTTATTAATCAACCCATTAATATCTAAAGGCTTAAAAAAACCTGAACGATAAAGATCAGCTGCAATAATTTGATGCATACGGCTATTTGTTTTATCTAGAGCTATCTCTTTGTATGGCATCACAGCAATATTAATTTGTTTCGTGCCGCCTCCGGAAATCTCAATCGTTTCAATCGCGAATGCATGTGAAACAATCAGAGAAGAAAAGCATAAAAAAATAAATGCTTTGAATATTTTTAACATACTTAAATTATATTTTTTCATTGGGTCTAAAGTTAAGTTTTAAATTTTTAAATTTCGAAAATAAATCGGTATCTGTTGGGACCGGTAAAGGCTGCGATTGAAAAATAGCTCGTTCAACCGATTCATCACATACAGAAATACCACTTGATTTTAACATCTTAGGATTACCAATCAACTCTCCTGTGGGCATGAGACCAATTTCGAATTGAAGCTCGACAGGGCTCGTGCCACACAATTGCTTATTCACATTCTGCTGAATTTTTCGTTGAATTAATAATTTATATTTATCCATTTCACCTAATTTAGCGCCCCCTTCGGCAGGGTTGGGATTGGATTGTTTGAAATCTTCATGACGATTCAATGAAGGCTTTGACTTGTCTTGCAATAGTTCTTGTTGTAGTTTGGCTAATTGATCTTGCTTTAAAAGCTCTTCCTGAATTTTTTTCAAATCATCTTTCTTTTTTTGATCTTCTAATTTTTTACGTTCCTCTTCTTCTTTTTTTTGTTTCAAGCTAATCTCAGCCTTATCACTTGTCAGTGACTTAATAATTTCTTCTACTTTAGAGGGTTTAGGAACGGGCTTAGGAGGCTCGGGCTCCACTTTCTTTTCAACTGGGGGCGTTTCAACCACTTTAGTATTCGTCTCTGGAATGGAATCCCATAATTCTACTTCAGCCACTTGAGGTAATTTGACTCTCCATTCAAAACTCACAATCATGATGAGAACTAAAACAACATGCACACTTACTGCATAAATCGCAGACCGCTTCGCTATGATTTTTTCTTGAGATCGAATCACGTCTTAATTTACTTTTGTGGTTTTAAAAGTAGGCCAACCTTTGAAACATTGTTTTGCTTTAAAAGATCCATAAGACTTATCACTTCGTCATATTTCACATTCTTATCAGCGGCAATCACAAGGGCTCGATCAGGAGTTGTTTTAATTAAGGATTGCACATGGCTCAATAACCGATCGCGAGTATAACTTTGCCCTTCAATCTCAATGGTGTTATTAAGTTTAACTGTGATAACAATAGGTGCTGCCGTTTGTTTTAAGGTTTCACCCACTTCAGGGAGCTCGACCACGCCTGGATTTGTCATGGGCGCTGTCACCATAAAAATGACCAGTAAAACGAGAGTCACATCAATGTAAGGCACCACATTGATTTGATTCATTAAGCGACGTTTACGCATCACTTATCCTTTTCTTTGCAAGATATTGACGAACTCTTCCATGAAGCTTTCGTATCGCACAGACAATCGATCGACTGAAGTTGCAAAACGGTTATAAGCGATGACCGCTGGAATGGCAGCAAATAAACCAATTGCAGTTGCAATGAGGGCCTCTGCAATACCTGGAGCAACTTGAGTCAGTGTTGCTTGAGCGACATTTGCCAAACCTCTAAAAGCATTCATGATTCCCCATACCGTACCAAATAAACCAATATAAGGACTCACAGATCCCACTGATGCCAAAAAGGGTAAATGCGCATCTAAAAAATCAAGTTCACGATTATAAGTCGCTCGCATTGCACGTCTTACCCCCTCAATCACATCACTCATATCAGCACGCGATGTTTTGTGGCGATTAAATTCTTTGTAACCTGCTTCAAAGATTGTAGCTAATCCTTGATTTTTAATGCGGCCACTATGAATACTGTCGTGTAATTTATTAAGATCTCCGCTTGTCCAGAATGTATTTTCAAATTCATCGACTGCGAGTTCTGCATTTTTTAACACAGAGATTTTAATAAAGATATACCACCAAGAAAATCCAGAAGCGGCCAATAAGATAATCATCACAAGCTGAACCGGGATTGTGGCCCCTGTAATTAAACTTAAAAAAGATAAATCATTCACTACATTCATAAAGACTCCATGGTTTGTTTAACGGTGGATGGGATCCGTACAGGTTTAAATTTTTCACTATCAATGCAAGCAATATCAACATTCGCATCAATTAACAATACTTCATCACGATAAATCATTTGCCTAAATTCAATTTTGCTAGAACCTATATCTATCAGCTCGCTTTTAACCACTAAATCATCATTAAAGCGTGCAGGTAATTTATATTGAATATCAATCCGATGAACTACAAACATAATATGTTCATGATGTTTTAAATGACTTTGATCAATACCAACACTTCTCAACCATTCTGTTCTTGCGCGTTCCATAAATTTTAAATAATTGGAGTGATAAACCACACCACCACTATCGGTATCTTCAAAGTAAATACGAATAGGCAAAGAGAAAGTTTTTATTCCTGCCATAAGTTATCAATAGGTTGTTGTGCAGGTGGTTTCATACCAAAATGAAGATAAGTCGCTTGCGTCACGACACGGCCTCTGGGTGTGCGCATAAGATAGCCCTGCTGAATGAGATAGGGCTCTAAAACATCTTCAATTGTTTCGCGCTCTTCACCAATCGCTGCTGCTAAATTATCTAAACCCACAGGGCCACCATTAAATTTCTCTAAAATGGCTTGAAGTAATTTTCGATCCATCACATCTAAACCTAATAAATCAACATCCAACATTTTGAGAGCGTCATCTGCAATATTTGCTGTAATTTTTCCGTTGGATTTCACTTGCGCAAAATCACGTACACGTCTTAATAAACGGTTTGCAATGCGAGGTGTGCCGCGAGAACGTTTTGCAATCTCTAAAGAACCCGATGGATCAATATCAGCTTCTAAAAGTGTAGATGACCGATCAACAATTTTGGCGAGCTCTTGTTCGCTATAAAACTCTAATCGAGACACAATACCAAAACGATCGCGTAATGGATTAGTCAGCATACCTGCGCGCGTGGTCGCACCCACTAAGGTAAATGGTGGTAAATCTAGTCGCACAGATCTCGCCGACGGACCTTCGCCAATCATAATGTCCAAACGATAATCTTCCATCGCAGGATATAAAATTTCTTCAATAACTGGTGACAAGCGATGAATTTCATCGATAAATAACACATCATTTGGTTCTAGATTGGTTAAAAGTGCGGCGAGATCACCGGCTTTTTCCAAAACTGGGCCTGACGTTTGGCGAAGATTAACGCCCATTTCTTTTGCAATGATGTGTGCTAAAGTCGTTTTACCTAAACCGGGTGGCCCAAAAAGCAAAACATGATCTAAGGCTTCATTTCTATTTTTAGCAGCTTTAATAAATATTTCTAATTGGCTTCTAACTTTTTCTTGACCGACATATTCTTGAAGTTCTTTAGGACGAAGTGCACGCTCAATCGATTCCTCGACAGGCTCGTTTAAAGTACTAGCCACAAAACGATCCGATTCAATCATGCTAATTCATTAGCCCTTAGATAAATATTTTAAAGCTTGTTTAATACCGTCATTCACAGTGAGATTTGCATCTAAACTTTTAACGGCATTTATAGATTCGCGTTCATTGTAGCCAAGAGCAATCAATGCATTGAGCACATCTTGGCTGATGGATGTATTAATAGAGCCTTTAATACTTAAAGCTGAATCAAGTGTAAATTTATCTTTTAATTCTAACAACAATCGTTCAGCTGTTTTTTTACCAATACCAGGCACCCGAGTCAAAAGACCTGATTCTTGAAGCGAGACTGCTTGAATCAATTCATCAATCGACAAGCCACTTAAAATGGCAAGTGCTGATTTCGCTCCAATACCATTGACTTTTAAAAGTTGTCTAAACATTAAACGTTCTTGGTTTGTACCAAAACCAAATAAGAGCTGCGCGTCTTCACGCACGACAAAATGTGTGAGTAGTGTCACTTTGTCTCCGACTTGAGGAAGCAAATAAAAAGTACTCATAGGCACTTCACATTCATAACCCACACCATTGCAATCAATTAAGGCAAGAGGTGGTGTTTTATCTAAAAGAATGCCAGAAATTCTACCTATCACACGAGCCTACCTTTTTTCATTCGGTAACTTAAAGCATCCATATGCTGTAATTGATTATATGCATGAGCATGGCACATCGCACAAGCAAGGGCATCTGCAGAATCCGCTTGAGGAATTTCAGGTAATTTCAAAAAACGTTTGACCATTTCTTGTACCTGCTCTTTTTTTGCATGCCCTGAACCTACCACTGATTTTTTAACTTGTAAGGCTGTATATTCGTAGACGGGCAATTTTTTAATCACAGCTGCACTGATAGCAGCTCCCCTTGCTTGGCCTAATAAAAGTGTGGATTGTGGATTTACATTCACAAACACTTTTTCAATGGCGACTTGTTTCGGCTTATATAGATCAATCACTTCAAAGAGCCCTTCTAAAATAATTTGAATGCGCTCTGGCAAACTATCTCGCGCATCTTCTTTAGCGCTCACAGTCTTAATCACACCACTTCCAAGGTAGCGAATCTTGTCAGTATTTTTTTCAATCACACCGAATCCCGTCATTCTTAAGCCAGGATCAATGCCAAGGATGATAATGGGCTCGCTCAATCTTTACTTTAATCTTCAATCACTGCAGTAGTATAAACTTCTTGCACATCATCTAAATCATCCAGTGCATCTAAAATTTTTTGCATCTTGATACCATCGTCACCACTTAACACATTTTCTAAAGTGGGGCGCATAGCGACTTCAGCTAATTCTATTTTTAAGCCTGCATTTAAAAGGGCTTCTTTAATTTGAATAAATTCTTGAGTAGGTGTGATGACTTCGATACTACCATCTTCATCACTGATGATATCTTCTGCTCCAGCTTCAAGTGCTATTTCCATCACCTTATTTTCATCCGTACCTGGCGCAAAGAATATACGACCACAATGTTTGAATAAAAAAGCTACTGATCCATCGGTACCCAAATTACCGCCATGTTTCGTTAGCGCATGTCTCACATCAGCAACAGCTCTTTGTTTATTGTCCGTTAAACAATCAATAATAATGGCAGCCCCACCAATACCATAACCTTCGTATCTCACTTCTTCATAACTCACACCTTCTAATTCACCCGTGCCTTTTTTAATTGCACGCGTGATATTGTCTTGTGGCATGTTTTCTTCTTTGGCGAGGGCTACAGCGGCACGTAAGCGTGGATTAAAGTTAACTTCTCCTCCGCCAAGCCTTGCTGAAACAGTAATTTCTTTGATAATTTTTGTGAAAACTTTTCCGCGCTTAGCATCTTGGCGACCTTTGCGGTGTTGAATATTTGCCCATTTGGAATGACCTGCCATGCTTATCCCTTTCTAGCCCTTGATTTTATCATGGGTTTGTTTTTAAACCATGGCTGAACCAAGTCTTCTTCGTGCCTTTTAATGCGGTTATACGAGATCATTAAGAGCGATATACCAATAAAAGCCATCCCTAAAAATTCGAAGGGTTTAATCGTTTCATGAAGTTCAATTGATGATGCAATCACAGCAATCACAGGACAAATAGTTGTAGTCATCGTCGCAATCCCTGCGGACAAATGTCTTAATGCATAAAGCCATAATAGCCATGCAATCGCGTTCCCACAAACTGAGTTATAAATAAGTGCCCCAATAAAATAACCATTCCATTCAATCGGGTTGTTATGTGTCATCAAAGCCAATAACACAATGGGTATTGAGCCAAAAAGCATTTGCCATGCAGTAAGAGAAATTAAATCAAGGTTAGGTGAACGTGCTTGAAGTTTTTTAGCCAAAATCACGGCTAGTGCCCATGAAATACCAGACACAATCGCTAATACCATACTGAATACATCAGTCCCTAAATGAAGTGGATCTAAAATAAATAAAATGCCCATCAGTGAAAACAAAGCTGCAGGCCATTGCCAACCACTTAATTTTTCACCTAAAAGTGGCCAAGCTAAAAGCATGGTCCAAAAAGGCATGGTGTAGGTAAGTACCGCAATTTTGCCTGCACCGCCTTCAACGAGAGCCCATACTAAAAGCCCTGTAAAACCTGCAGTTTGGAGGAGGCCTAATACAATTAAACTCGGAATTTCTTGAATTTTGAAAGGTTTTTTTAAGACCAGCATCACAATAAATAAACAAAGTGCGCCCAAGATAGTACGGAGAGCCGCAAAATCATAAGGGCCGGAAAAATGAAGTGCATTTTTCATCACAACCCAGTTGTACCCCCAAATAAGGCACAAAAGCATAAGGGCTAAAAAAGCCATCAAGTTTTGATTTTTTTTATGAAGCATTTTTATACTTGTTTAATAGGATGAGATTATTATAGAGTGTAACTTTGACTTTACGCTTTCAATATAGGTGACTTATGAAAACAGCCGCTCAACTTATTGCCGATAAAAAACATAAAGAAGTGATTAGTATTGCACCCAATCGTCCTGTGATTGATGCGCTCATCATCCTAGCTGAATACAAGATTGGTGCTTTACTCGTCATGGATAAAGATAGAATGGTGGGTATTTTCTCTGAGCGTGATTACGCTCGTGAAGTTGTCTTAAAAGGTAAGTCCTCTAAAGTCACGACCATTGAAGAGGTAATGACTAAAAATGTGCTTGTGGGTCATGGTAAGGATACTTTTGAAAAAGCGATGACCGTCATGACAGAAAATCATATTCGTCACTTACCGATTATGGATGGCCATAATGTGATTGGCATGCTGTCTTTAGGAGATGTCGCTAAGGAAATGATTATGTATCAAAGAAACTTAATCAAAGAACTCGAAGGATACATTAAACAATAATTGTTCTTTATAAATTGGGTTTGTTTTGGAAAATGGCAATTCATTTGAAAAAAGTGTCACCCGACTCAAAAAAAGTAAATTTATTTTTCTATTTTTAATTCTTTAACTTTTCGGGTTAAAGTATTTCTTCCTAAACCCAACATTTCAGCCGCTTCAATACGTCTTCCTTTTGTAAAGTCGAGTGCTTCTTCTATCAAGACCTTTTCAAATACTTGATTGAGATCAGTCAAAATATCTTTTCGATTTTTGTTTAAAGCTAATTTAACTTCCTGCTTTAATGCATCTTTCCAGTTAATGGAAACTTCTCTCTGCATATCATTATTTTTTAACTCGGGTGGCAAATCTTTTATATCAATATTTTGCCCTGGTGCCATGACAGTCAACCAATGACAAATATTTTCAAGTTGACGCACATTACCGCTCCAATAAAGATGTGATAAGTAATTCAAAGTATCTTCAGATAAAATTTTAGTTTCCACACCTAGTTGCTGTGCGCTTTGTTGCAAGAAGTGGCGAGCCAAATCAGGAATATCTTCTGCACGCTCACGTAATGGGGGTAATCGGAGGCGAATGACATTGAGTCGATGAAATAAATCCTCACGGAACAGACCTGCTTTAACTCGCTCTTCCATGTCTTGGTGGGTCGCTGCAATCACTCTGACATTGACTTTTATAGGACTATGTCCACCCACACGATAAAACTGACCATCGCTTAACACTCGAAGGAGTCTTGTTTGAAGATCAGCGGGCATATCTCCAATTTCATCCAAGAAAAGTGTGCCTCCATCTGCTTGTTCAAAACGTCCTTTGCGTAAAGCCTGAGCCCCAGTAAACGCTCCGCGTTCATGACCAAATAATTCTGACTCTAATAAATCTTTTGGAATCGCTGCCGTATTAATTGCGATAAAAGATTTGTCTGCGCGAGGAGAGTGTTTATGAAGTGCGCTTGCTACTAATTCTTTACCGCTGCCTGATTCACCATTGATGAGCACAGTGGCATGCGAACGACTTAATCGCCCAATCGCACGAAAAACTTCTTGCATCGATGGTGCATGACCAATCATCTCCGTTGAATTTTCAAAAGAAACTTCTTGATTATTTTGTTTTAAGGACTCGTCAATTGCACGATGAATAATTTCGATGGCTTGATCCACGTCAAAAGGTTTAGCTAAATATTCAAACGCACCACCTTGGAAAGCGGCAACTGCACTTTCTAAATCAGAATAAGCCGTCATGATGATGACAGGAATATGCGCATATTTTTCTTTAATGACTTGAAGAAGTTCCAATCCTGAACCTTGCGGCATTCGAATGTCACTCACAATCACTTGTGGCTCTTCATCTTTAATTGCTTGAAGTGCATCTTTAATTGAACTAAAGGTTTTAAAATTTAAATCAGTGCGTGCAAGGGCTTTTTCAAATACCCATCGAATAGATTTGTCATCATCGATAATCCAAATGGCTTTCATATTCAAGATCCTTGTGATTCTATGTTGTGATTAGTAGGAATTTCTGTTGTATCTAAATCTTTAATCGGCAATAAAATCGTGAAAGTTGTTTGTCCTGGCTCACTTTTACATTCAATCATGCCTTGATGTTGACTCACATAAGTTTGTGCTAACGAAAGGCCCAATCCTGAACCACCTTCTCGACCAGAGACAAGCGGATAAAATATTTTGTCGCGAATCCCTGTTGGAATACCAGGTCCATTATCGATAATGTCGAGCTTAATCCCCACACGATAACGTTTTTTAGCGAGCATGATTTGTCGTTCAGCACGCGTTTTGAAAATAATGAGGCCGTGTTGTTTTTTTTCATGCATAGCTTGAACTGCATTTCGTGCAATATTAAGCACAGCTTGAATCAGTTTTTCTCGATCACCAATAATGTCAGGTAAGCTCGT
>RFPQ01000003.1 GCA_009926035.1 Betaproteobacteria bacterium | reverse complement strand
ATATTATTATTGGCCTTGCTTTAGCGACGTCGATTATTATGTTCACTTGGCTTTTCTTTAATGAAATCAATACCGCTGCGAATGCGCACAATCTGATTCATGGCTTTATTCATGCACTAGGCACTTTAATGCTTCTTTGGTCGATATCGGCCCTTATTTCTGCCGAAATGCGCTACCTCAATGGAAGTAAATTAGAAGTTGAAACCTTTATTGAAGTCGTGATGGTACTTTTCCTTAGAAAGCTCATTGTGCTTCCTGTGCAAGATTCAACACCAACATTTGAAGAGGTCGGTATTTGGGTTGGAGGTGCTTTTTTAATTGGCTTACTTTATATTTTAGTGATCCGTTTTAAAACAACAATTTCTGATCTTAAAAGAAAATAAACTGCTTCATGACAGATGAAGATCTTAAGTTTATGAAACTAGCATTAAGGCTAGCAAAAAAAGCTGAGTTAAAAAATGAAGTGCCTGTAGGCGCTCTGATTGTTCAGAATGGCGAAATAATAGGTCAAGGTATGAATACATCCATTAGTGATCATGACCCTACTTCACACGCCGAAATCAATGCCATCAGAGAAGCCGCTAAGTCTATCAAAAATTACAGGCTAAAAGATTGCGCGATTTACGTGACATTAGAGCCTTGCGCTATGTGCGTTGGCGCAATTCAACACGCACGTATTGATAAAATTATCTATGGGGCTCATGATCCAAAAACTGGCGCTTGCGGAAGTATGATTGATTTAATCAGCGTTAAAGAAATTAATCATCATGCAGAAGCTATAGGTGGCATCTTAGAAAAAGAATGCGGTCAAATACTAAAAGATTTCTTTCTTTCAAAAAGAAAAAAGCCGTAGAAAACTACGGCTTTTTTTATTTCAATCAAACGATTAGTCTCTGTTGCCTAAAATAGCCATTAATAACTGAAGTAAATTAACAAACAAATTATAGATATTCATATAAAGCGCCAAAGTTGCCATGATGTAGTTTGTTTCTCCGCCATTCACAATTCGACTTACGTCATAAAGAATGAATCCAGAAAATAATAAGACTGCAACGCCAGATAATGCTAAAGCCATGGCAGGAACTTGGAAAAATAAATTAGCAAGAGAAGCTAAGATGAGAAGGATGATACCAATCATCAAAAATTTTCCCATAAAGCTAAAATCTTTTTTAGTGGTGGTAGCGATCGTCGCTAAAGTTAAAAATATAGCTGCAGTGCCACCTGCAGCAAGACCAACGATTTGAGCACCATTGCTTAGATTAAACGCTACTTGAAGAATTGGACCTAACATCACACCTAAGAACAAAGTCAGTGCTAATAATAAAACAACACCTAGACTATTGTTACGATTTGCTTGAATCGCAAAAAATAAACCAAACATACCGGCCATCAACATAATGGCAAACATAATAGGATGTTGTTGAGCAAATAAAAAGTTCATGCTCATACCTATGTAAGCGCCAATTGTTGTTGGGATCAGAGATAAACCAAGTAAAGCATAAGTATTTCTTAGTACTTTATTTGTCGCTAGTGTTGATTGCGACTGGCTTTCAATTCTTACATTTTCCATATTTTTTCCTCTTAGAAGTTTTTAATACTTTGTTTAGATTATAGAACCTATCAAATAGTTTCAATATTCATTTGCATTATTTTACATAGTCATAATTTGACTTGTCATATCTTTGAAACCTTTTTCTTGGCTGATTTTTAAGGCTTCAGTAGGTTCTTTAGCGCCTTTCATCGAAAGAAGTCTTGTAATGCTTTCAGATGACATTTTCCACTCTAGATCAAACAAGACCTCATCAACCAGTTGAGGGCTGTTACATAACAAAACCATATCGCATCCAGCTTCGAGCGCCTTTAAAATCCTATCTTTCATTTCACCACCAAGTATCGCACCTTTCATACTCATATCATCACTAAAAATGGCGCCTTTAAAATGAAACTTTTCTCTTAATTGATCTTTAAGCCAGAAACTTGAAAATCCTGCTGGATGTTTATCTACCTCAGAATAAAGGACGTGGGATGGCATAACTGCATTTAATCCATGCTTGATCAATGCGATAAAAATACTCATATCTTTAGATGCAATCTCATCAAATGTTCTTTCGTCTTCAGAAATACTTAAATGTGAGTCAGTCTTAATATACCCATGCCCTGGAAAGTGTTTTCCAACCCCATGCATACCGCCATCTTTTAAGCCTTCTAAAAGACTCGATGCCAAAGCCTTGATCGCTTCAATATCACCATGAAAAGCTCTATCTCGAATCACGGTACTTTCGCTGTAATCAATATCTAAAACTGGCGTAAAACTAAAGTCAATATCAAATACTCTTAATTCAGTAGCAATGATTTGGCCAATTAAAAAAGCTAAATGATTAGCTCTTTTAGGATCTTTATCCCAAACTTCTCCTAACTTTCTCATAGCAGGAATGATCGTAAAGCCCTCTCTAAATCTTTGTACACGACCACCTTCATGATCTACAGCAATTAAAAAATCATGGCCTCTTATTTTTCTAATAGCATCCGTTAAAGTTTTTAATTGGACGGTATCTTTGTAATTTCTTGTAAATAAGATAAGTCCGCCTACCATCGGATGCATGATTCTTTTGATATCCTCATCGTTCAATGTGAGACCTTCCACATCAATCATTAATGGGCCAATCGTCATTTAGGTTCAATCTTATTCATATTATTTAAAAACAAAAGGATTGAAATTAGTGCGCGTATCAAAATAATCTATATTTTCTTTCTTTTTAAGAAAAGCAATAATTTTATAAATGACTGGTGTAAATAATACTTCGATTAATGTTTTAGCAAAAAATTGTGCCATAACAACAAGAATCAATTTGTCATTTGGAATCACACCGCTGTTATAGAAGGCCAATGGATAGAACAAAACAGAATCGATCGCTTCACCTGCGATAGTTGATCCAATCGTGCGACTCCATAAATATTTACCCTTGGTCATGATTTTCATTTTTGCCAATACAAAAGAATTCGCAAACTCACCTGCTGCAAAAGCAATTAAGCTCGCTAAAGACACTCGCCAAGCTGAACCAAAAGCAACTTCATAAGCCTCTTGATTATGCCAATAGGGTGCGGGTGGCAATGCAACAATCATCCAAGCCATAAAAGATGCAAAAGCAAGCGCAGAAAATCCTGCCCATATCACTCTTCTCGATGCCGCATACCCATAAACCTCAGTTAGGATATCCCCGAAAATAAATGAGATAGGGAAAAATAAAACACCCGCACCAAAAGTCAAGATGCCAAAAAATGGAATGTCCACTTGGGAAATTTTTGCAGGTCCAATCAAATTAGATGTAATCAATACTGTGACAAATGCTGCCATGACTAGGTCGTAATATCGGTATTGATTTTTATGCATATTAGACTTCAGTGATCAAGACATGATCACCGACATTAATTTGATCAAATAAATCGATGATGTCATAGTTATCCATACGAATGCATCCATGTGATTTGGGCTCGCCCAAATGAGCCAGGTCGTGAGTTCCATGGATGTAAATAAAACGCTGCATTGTATCTTGATTACCTAGACGATTAAATCCAACCTCGAGACCAGAAAGCCACAGTATGCGAGTTAAAATCCAATCCTCTTTGGAGTTAGAGACTGACATTGTTGGATTCCATATTTTTCCTGTAAGTCTTCGCGCAACAAACTGCGCGAATAAAGGTGCTCCTTTGCCAATTTTTGCGCGCACAATATGTTGACCTAAAGGCGTACAAAAACTGCCTTTATTTTGCCCCGCACCTTTTTCTGCAGTAGAAATCACAAATGATTTTACCCATATATTATCGTCTTGATAAACATGAAGTTTTTGTTCTTTGATTGAAATTCTAATATGCATAATTAATTCTTAAGATGCCGTTTTTACAAATAATGCAATAGATTCGACATGCGATGTATGTGGAAACATATTTACAATACCAGCTTTATCTAATTTATAACCCTTCTCATTTACTAATATTTGAGCGTCTCTAGCCAATGTGGCTGGGTTACAAGATACATACACAATGACTGAAGGATTAATATCTTCATCAATGAGCTGAACTAATTGAAACGCCCCATCTCTCGGAGGATCAATCAGCCATTTATTTGCATGGCCCAATTTTAATAATGCTTCTTTAGTAATTTCAAATAAATTAATGCATTGATATTCCACAAAATCATTTAAATGATTTTCATCTCGACATTGTTTTGCTCTTTCTATCAGTGACGCTGAGCCTTCGATACCAGTAACTTTTGCACCGCTAGTTGCAATAGGTAATGTGAAATTTCCTAGCCCACAGAAAAAATCAAAAATACATTCATCTTTTGATGGCTTTAATAGACTCATCGCTCTTCTGACTAATACTTGATTAATAAAAGGATTAATTTGTGTAAAGTCATAAGGCATAAAACTAAACTGTAGGCCGAATTCTTTTAGAGCATAAGAAAGCTTCATGTCATCTTTCTTTGATAATGGCTTTACTGTTTCAGGACCTTTAGATTGCGTCCAAAATTGCACAGGATATTGATTTGAGAATGCATTTAAAAGCGCTTCATCGCTTACATCTAGCTTTTCTAAAATTCTTAATACCAAGACTAAATGTTTTTGATCTGCTGCGAATTCAATCTGAGGTATTTTATCTTTGATAGAAAGCTGAGTCATCAAATCTTGAAGTGGGGGCAGGATATCAGAGAGATTTTTAGGTAATACTTCGCAACTAGAAATATCAGCAATAAAATGTGTTCTTTTTTCATTAAATCCCACAAGCGCTTTATTTTTCTTAACGACAAATTTAACCCTGAGTCGGCCTTTGTATCGATAATGCCAGGAGGGGCCTACAAGTGGCGTCAAGATTGTTTCGGGTTTAACCTTACCAATTCTGGATAAAGTATTTTCAAACACTCTTTGCTTGGCTGCAATTTGCGCTTGAAACTCAAAATGCTGCATAGAACAACCGCCGCATCGATTAAAGTGATCGCATTTAGGCTTGACTCTTAGATTGGATTGTCGAATCACTCTATGCGTAAAAGCAATTTCATAGCTTGACTTTTTCACATAAGACTCGCACTCAACAAGCTCGCCTTGAAGTGCACCTTCTACAAAAATAGCTTTACCATCAATGTGAGTGACGCCCCTACCCTCTTGATCAATATTTTCTATTGTGGCGAGTAATAATTTTTTTTTAAATTTAATGTCGTCTTGCATTTAGGAAGACTTAAGATTTCCAAGCGGACAAAAACTGATCCCAATAATCTTTTTGATATTCTTGAATTGTATTTTTAACTAAATTAATTTCAGCATCATATTCATTTTGATTAAGATGGCCTCGGATTAATTGAAATTTAAGATAGACAAGATAAGTATTCGCAACATCAGTTTCGCAATAATCTCTTATCGATTGAATATCACCTTCTCTATAGGAATCCCAAACTTTTCCGCCATCCATACCTAACTTTCCTGGGAAGCCACACAGCTTTGCAATATCATCTAATGGGGCATTATTTTTACCTTGGAACATAGCTAAAAATTCCATTAAATCTGTATGGCGTGTGTGGTATCGGCTTAAATAATTATTCCATTTAAAATCTTTATCAATCTCGCCCATATCTAAATATTTGGATGCATTAATGCCATAAATCAAAGCTCTGTAATTTAATACAGGCAGATCAAATCCTGAGCCATTCCAAGATACAAGTGTAGGGGTATATTTATCAATACCATCAAAAAAACGCTGAATAACTTCTTCTTCAGGATCGTCAATATCTCCCAACGTCCAAATTTTTAATTGATCTCTTTCTCGCAGAACACATGAGATTGCTACAATTTTTTGAAGATGGTGCTGCAGAAAATCTGAGCCATTTTTTTGTCTTCTTTTGTAAGTAGCAACATTCACAACATCATCATCAGAAAATTGGTTATCTAATGCATATAAAGATCTAATACCTTGAATATCAGGAATGGTCTCGATATCAAAAACTAAAATAGGAATCAAAGCTTTAACTCAGAAATAAATTAGAAGATAAATAGCGGTCGCCACGATCACAAGCAATTGATACGATCACAGCATCTTTGTTTGCTTTCGCAATTTGAAGAGCGATATAAAGGGCACCACCAGTAGATGCTCCAGAAAAAATACCTTCTTCCTTTGCAAGTTTTCTTGCGGTTTCTTCTGCATTTCGCTGTGAGACATATTCAATCCGATCAATATTTTTTGGATTATAAATTTTAGGTAGATAGGCTTCTGGCCACTTACGTATCCCTGGAATTTGAGAACCTTCTTCTGGCTGGACACCAATGATTTGAATATCTTTATTTTTTTCTTTTAAGAATTTTGAAGTACCTACAATCGTACCTGTGGTGCCCATACTCGAAATAAAATGAGTGACACGACCTTTTGTATCTTTCCATATTTCGGGACCTGTGCCTTCGTAATGCGCTTTGGGATTGTCAAGATTGCTAAATTGATCTAATACAAAACCTTTGCCTTCTTTTTGCATCTTTAATGCGGTGTCTCTTGCAAACTCCATACTTCCCTCTTGCGAAGTTAGAATGAGTTCTGCGCCAAACGCTTTCATGGTTTGCCGTCTTTCGATGGTTTGATTTTCTGGCATAACCAAAATCATCTTATAGCCCTTCATCGCAGCCACCATGGCAAGCGCTATACCTGTATTCCCAGATGTAGCTTCAATGAGTGTGTCTCCAGGTTTAATGTCGCCTCTTAATTCAGCGTTATGAATCATAGAAAATACAGCTCTATCTTTTACTGAGCCTGCGGGATTATTACCTTCTAATTTAAGGTGAATCGCGCTGGTTAAATTTCCATTCATGCGCTGCAAAGTAACGAGGGGTGTATTACCAATAAAATTTTCTAATTGCATTACTTTACATTCATCCGAAATAAAAGAACGGTGTATACAAAAAAGGATATGAACCCAATGAAAGCCCACTGGGGAATTGTGAGGCTCAATAAAGTCCAATCAATATGCGAGCAGTCACCAGTCCCTTTAAAAAGCAAATTCAAAGCTTTTGAAAATGGGAAATTTTCAAACATATAATTTAAGTCAACGCCACATTCATTAGGAACATCAATCGCCTTCGATTGAATCAGAATATGTTTAAACGAAAATACCATCCCTATAATTGAGGTTATAGATAAAACGACTAAAGAGAGTGTTCTCATTAAATATGTTGGCTTAATAAATGCATTAATCAAAAAGAATAGTCCTAACACCATAAAAATAATCCTTTGTGTAATGCATAAAGGACAAGGATCGAGATTAAATTTTTTTTGAATGATCAGTGCTAATGCAACTAAAAAATAAGCAGCAAAAAAAGCAAATAAATGGGCTTGTTTATGTGATAAAAAAAATTTCTTCAATTAAAGCTCTTTAATTATTCATTAACTCTATAATGAAGATAATTGTAACGGATATCCCCCTAGTTTGATTAATTCAACACCAATAAATAGCTCCAAACCTAACGAAGCCAAGGTTTTTTCTGTTAAAGAAATTAACCGCCTCGTCAGGGAGCTTCTTGAGCAAAGTTTTCCCTCATTTTGGATTTCAGGCGAAATCTCTAATTTTATAAGCGCATCTTCCGGACATTGGTATTTTTCCCTTAAAGATGATGAAGCTCAAGTGCGCTGTACCATGTTTAAAAATAAAAATATGGTTGCTGATTGGGTTCCTAAAAATGGTGAAAAAATTGAAGCGAAATGCTTTATCGGACTTTATGAAGCTCGCGGAGAATATCAGCTTAATATTGAACTGATTAGGCTTGCAGGCACTGGGCTTTTATCGGAAGCCTTTAATCAATTAAAAGAAAAGCTCCTTAAAGAAGGTCTTTTTGAAACTTCTTGCAAAAAACTCATCCCTCAATTTCCCAAATCTATTGGGGTTATTACTTCACCGACCGGTGCTGCAATTGAAGATATTCTTATTACCCTTAAACGACGGAGTCCTCATATTCCAATCTTTATATACCCAAGTCTCGTTCAAGGCAAAGAGGCACCTCTAGCGATTGTAAAAGCTATTGAAACTGCAAATATCAGAATGGAATGTGATGTGCTCATTCTTGCGCGAGGTGGAGGTTCGATTGAAGACTTATGGGCTTTTAATGAAGAAATTGTAGCTCGAGCAATTGTTGCATCCAAAATACCTACTATTACGGGTGTTGGTCATGAGACTGATACAACGATAGCTGATTTTGTATCTGACCTCAGGGCTCCGACACCCACAGGAGCTGCTGAACTTGTCACAAGCCATACAGTCGAACTAATCAAAACAATTCAAGTATACAAAAATCAATTAAATAAAGTGATGGCTGGCTTAATTCGAGAATTGATGCAGAAAATTGACTATCTAGAGAAACGCCTTATATCACCCCGACAACAAATTCAAAGACAAAAGGAACAGATTCATCAATATATACAAAGGATTAATCAGAGCATGAAAAATACAATGATCCAATATCGTTTAAATATCAATAAATTGAAATTAAACTTAGATCATTTAAGCCCTCATGCTGTTTTATCAAGAGGCTATTCCATTATCACAAATGTTGATGGTCAGATTGTAAATAATGCAAACCAGTTAAAGCTTGATGATAAAATTCGTATTCAATTGAACCATGGACAAGCTGATGCAACTATTTCAGATCTTAAAAATTAATAATTTTAGATTGAATTAAAAATACTCTGGCACTCATGGAAGATATCAAAAAAAATAATCATAAAGCCTCAATAACTACTCTTTCGTTAGCAGCCTTAGGTGTCGTATTTGGTGATATTGGCACAAGTCCTTTATATACCATGAAAGAAGTTTTTTCTTTAAGCAAACATCCAGTTGAACTTACTCAATTTAACGTTCTAGGCATACTTTCGCTTATCTTTTGGTCGCTCATTATGATTGTGTCAGTGAAATATGTAGCCTTTATCATGCGTGCTGATAATAGAGGTGAAGGCGGGATTATGGCTTTACTCTCTCTTGCCAATAAAAATGCGCCGGGCGGGAATAAAAGAAATTGGATTATTATTTTAGGTATTCTTGGGGCCTGTATGTTTTATGCAGACGGAATGATTACACCTGCAATTTCTGTTTTATCTGCGATTGAAGGTCTTGAGGTTGTAGCGCCTTCCTTAAGCCATCTTATTATTCCAATAACTCTTGTAGTACTGTTTATTTTATTTTATGCACAAAGTAAAGGAACAAATGTTGTAGGCGCGCTCTTTGGTCCCATTATGTTTTTTTGGTTTTTGTCACTTGCATTATTGGGTCTTATGAATATTGCACAAGAGCCTCATGTGCTTTATGCGATTAATCCTTTATATGCATTTCATTTCTTCCAATTAGCACCTATGGTGGCATTTGTAGCTTTGGGCGCTGTCGTTTTGTCTGTAACAGGTGCTGAAGCGCTTTATGCAGACATGGGACATTTTGGCAAACATCCTATTAGACTTGCATGGTTTATTTTTGTGCTTCCAGCACTTACATTAAATTACTTTGGACAAGGTGCATTACTTATTAGCAACCCTGAAAATATTAAAAATCCTTTTTATCTCATGGCGCCTGAATTTCTTGGTATTCCTCTTATTATTTTAGCAACGCTCGCTGCAATCATCGCTTCACAAGCTGTGATCACTGGGGCCTTTTCAGTTTCAAGGCAAGCACTTCAATTAGGATTCTTGCCAAGAATGCACGTCGAACATACTTCCGAAAATCAAGAGGGACAAATTTATCTCCCAAGAATTAACTGGCTCTTAATGATTTCAGTAATGGCTTTAGTGGTGACTTTCAAAAGCTCAGGCAATCTTGCAGGCGCTTACGGTATTGCAGTCACAGGTGACATGGTAATCTCAACGCTCTTAGCGAGCTTTGTATTCTATGAAGTGTGGAAATGGAACTCCATTAAAACAGTTATTTTTATGGCAATTTTTTTAATGATCGATTTTGCATTTTTTAGTGCCAATATTTTAAAAATACCCGATGGTGGTTGGTTCCCAATTTTAATCGGCTGCATTCTTTTTGTTTTAATGACTACCTGGAAAAAAGGCCGCGCACTACTATATAAAATACTAAAAGGTGAAGCCATTGAAATTAATTCATTTATTTCATCTATAGGCGCTAACCCGCCACCTCGTGTGGAAGGTACTGCAATATTTATGACGCCTAATCCTGAAGGTGTTCCTCATGCGCTTCTCCATAACCTTAAACATAATAAAGTGATCCATGAAAAAGTTATTATTCTGACTGTAATGTTTATGGACTATCCTCACTCACTTACAAAAGATCTAGTAACTGTTGAAAAACTACCTTACAACTTTTACAAAGTCACTGTGAAATATGGATTTAAAGATGAGCCTGATTTACCGAAAGACTTGGCATTATGTGTGAAAAATGGCGTCAACATTGATCCAATGAATAGCTCTTATTTTATTGGCAAGGAAATTTTATTAGCTACACCAAAAGACAACATGAATTATTGGAGAAAGAAACTATTTATCGGTTTATTTAGAAGTGCGGAAACAATTACCAATCAATTTAAACTTCCTCCTAACCGGGTGGTTGAATTAGGAAGCCAAGTATTGTTTTAAGAATGAAATATAGTGTTTTATTTTTCTTAGCATTTCTTGTCACGGGTTGTGCTTCCACTACTTTAAAAAATCAATCAGGTGTCGATAGAAAACAGCTTTTACTTATGCCCCAATCTATGGTGGCAAGCCTGGCAAGTGATGGCTACCGAGCTGCACTTCAAGAAGCAAGCAAAAAAAATAAACTTAACGTTGATCCTTTTCAAGTAAATCGCGTTAAAAGAATTAGTAATAGACTCATTGCTAACGCAACTTATTTTAAGCCCGAAGCTAGCCAGTGGGCTTGGGAAATAAATATTGAAGACAGTAATGAAGTGAATGCTTACTGTATGCCTGGGGGTAAAATCATGGTGTACTCAGGCCTTATTCGAAAACTAAACGCTACAGATGATGAATTAGCAGCTGTCATAGGGCATGAAATTTCTCATGCTCTTCGTGAACACGGGCGGGAAAGAATGTCGACAGCAGCCGTTCAGCAATTAGGTTTGATTGGTTTTGCTGCATACATCTCTAATACAAATAGTCGAAATAGAGCCAATGCCACAATGCAGGCAGTTTCATTAGGTACTACCCTCTTTTTTGCTCTCCCTAATAGCCGTACACAAGAAAGAGAGGCTGATGCTATTGGCCTTGAGCTTGCTGCGAGATCAGGATTTAATCCTTTCGCTTCAGTCACCTTATGGGAAAAAATGAAACGACAAGATACAAAAAAACCACCTGAATTTTTAAGCACTCATCCATCTGATGACAACCGCATTCGAGAGCTCACGGATCTTGCTTACAAATTAAAGCCCCTCTATGAATCAAATCGACCACGATAATTACATTAGACTTTAATGTAAAATACTGTTTTAACTTAAAAAAATATACTCTCATGGATCAATTAAAATCAATCATCGAAAATGCTTTTGAAATAAGAGCTGAAATCAATCCAAAAAATGCGCCAAAAGAAATTAAAGATACTGTTGATGAAGTACTTAATAGTTTAAATAATGGATCACTGCGAGTAGCAACACGCATTAAAGATTCACAAGAATGGGAAACGCATCAATGGATTAAGAAAGCGGTATTACTCTCTTTTAGGCTCTACGATAACGAAGTCATGAAGAGTGGTTATACCAATTACTTCGATAAAGTAAATTCAAAATTTGCTAATTTCACTGATGAAGATTTTAAAGCAGGCGGTTATCGTGTTGTACCGAATGCTATTGCGAGACGTGGCTCATTTATTGGCAAAAATGTCGTTCTCATGCCTTCATATGTAAATATTGGAGCTTATGTAGACGAAGGCACAATGGTCGATACATGGGCGACCGTGGGCTCCTGTGCGCAAATTGGTAAAAATGTTCACCTCTCAGGAGGCGTAGGCATTGGTGGGGTATTAGAGCCTATTCAAGCTGGTCCAACTATTATTGGTGACAATTGCTTTATTGGTGCACGATCAGAAGTGGTTGAAGGTGTTATCGTTGAAGATAACGCAGTGATTTCTATGGGGGTCTATATTGGTCAATCTACTAAAATTTATGATCGTGAAACTGGTGAAGTAACATACGGCCGCATCCCCAAAGGCTCTGTTGTCGTTTCAGGAAACCTGCCTTCGAAAGATGGCTCTTATAGTCTTTACTGTGCAGTGATTGTTAAAAAGGTAGATGAAAAAACACTTGGTAAAGTAGGCATTAACGAGTTACTTAGAGGTATCTAAATCATGATGGTGGTAGGCATTAAAAATTGCAGTACCGTCAAAAAAGCATTAATTTGGTTTGATAGCCATAAAATTAAATATGAATTTTTTGATTTAAAAAAAGAAGCATTAGATGAGGCTACTTTGACTGCATGGTTTAAAACACTACCAAATCATTTAACTTGGGAGATGCTCATTAATAAATCTGGCATGACCTGGAGAAATCTGACAGACCGAGAAAAAAAATTGGGAAATAATAAAGAAACTGCTATTCAATTGATTTTAGAAAAACCAACGGTGATGAAAAGGCCATTGGTAGCAATCGACAAAAAAGTAGTATCGCTTGGATTTAATGAAGCTACATTTAAACAATTATTTAAAAAATAAAAATGACTAGAACACTAGAACTCACTAAGAATTTAATTGCTAGAAAATCTAATACACCTGACGATGCTGGCTGCCAAGATTTGCTTATCAGTCTCTTGGAACCCCTGGGTTTTAAATGTGAAAAAATTAAAGTAGGTGATGTAGAAAACTTATACGCGCGAAGAGGTGCCGAAGCACCCTTCTTTGTTTTTGCAGGTCACACTGATGTTGTGCCAAGCGGTCCAGTTGACCAATGGATATCCCCTCCTTTTGAACCTACAATTAAAGATGACAAGCTCTATGGTCGAGGCGCTGCGGACATGAAAACATCTATTGCGGCTTTTATTGTTTCTATTGAAGAATTTTTAAACGAAACTAAAGATTTCAAAGGTTCGATTGGATTAATTATTACTTCCGACGAAGAAGGTGTTGCAGTGGATGGCACTGTTAAAGTAGTTGAGCTTCTTAAAGAAAGAAATCAAAGAATTGATTTTTGTGTAGTCGGTGAACCTACGTCACATCTTAAATTCGGTGACATGATTAAAAATGGCCGAAGAGGGTCGCTTTCCGCAAAGCTTACTGTAAAAGGCATTCAAGGTCATATTGCATACCCTCATTTGGTTAAGAATCCGATTCATATGGTTGCCCCTGCAATCACAGATTTAGTGAATATGTCCTGGGATGAAGGCAATGAGTATTTCCCTAAAACCTCATGGCAAATTTCAAATATTAAAGGTGGCACAGGTGCTACAAATGTTGTTCCTGGCGAAGTCGATATTCTATTTAATTTTAGATACTCAACAGCAAGCACTGCTGAAAATTTAAAAGAAAGAGCGCATGCTATTTTAGATAAGCATAAACTTGATTACGTTATTGATTGGGAGTATTCGGGCAATCCTTATTTAACAAAAAAAGGAAAGCTTGTAGAGATTTTATCAGAAGCGATTAAAGAAACTGTGGGCATCACGCCGGAGCTTTCTACAACGGGCGGCACTTCAGATGGTCGCTTTATTGCGAACATCAGTGATCAGGTTGTTGAATTTGGTCCACTTAATGCCACAATTCATAAAATAAATGAATGTATTGATTTAAAAGATATCGAGCCACTCAAAGATATCTACAAACTGACACTTCATAAGATTCTCACTTGAGCCAAGCGCAAATTCTTACTGAGCTTTCTTCAATTCGTGATTGGTTAAGATATGCCGTCAGTCGATTTGAGGACTCTGATGTTTTTTTTGGTCATGGCACTTCTAATGCATATGACGAGGCTATTTGGCTTATTTTCGGCTTTCTTCATTTACCTCACGATACGATAGATAACTTTTTAGACGCTGACTTAACAGGCAAAGAAAAAAAAGATTTATTATTTTTAATTGAAAAAAGAATTAAAGACAAAATCCCAACTGCTTATCTTCTTCATGAGGCTTGGCTAAGGGATTATAAGTTTTATGTAGATGAGCGCGTCATTGTTCCTAGGTCTTTAATTGCGGAGTCATTAAGCGAAAATCTTTATCCATGGATTGATGATCCTGAAAAAATCTTCAGTGCGCTAGATTTATGCACTGGCAGTGGTTGCTTAGGTATCATGATGGCACATAGCTTCCAGAACGCAATGATTGATCTTGTCGATTTATCTGAAAAAGCGTTACAGGTAGCGGAAATCAATATTAATCATTATGGGCTAAATGATCGTACCGAATTAATTCAATCTGATTTATTTAATGCTTTAAAAGGTAAGAAATATGATCTCATTATTTCGAATCCTCCTTATGTTAATCAAACTTCAGTTGATAGTTTCCCCATGGAATTTTTAAAAGAACCAAGTATGGCTTTGGGAAGTGGAGAAGATGGTTTAGATCACACTGTTAGAATTATCAAGGAAGCAAAAAGCTATCTTAACGATGATGGCATATTGATTGTTGAGATTGGTCACAACAAAGAAGTTTTATTAAATAAATTTCCTAAACTTCAATTTCAATGGCTAGATGTTTCTTTAGGAAATGACTTTGTGTTTATGCTTCAAAAATCTCAATTACCTAATTAGATTTTTTTAATGTCAGAGTCACTTCTGATTCTTCTCTTAACTAGTTTTTTTCCAATCTTTTTAATCTTTTTATCTAGCATAGCTTTTCGATCAAGCTTCACTTTCGGGGCATAAGGTGATGGATGTGCATGTTTTTTTCGCGCTTTAACTTTATTGAGACTTTCATTACGGCTGACCATCGAAAAAGGCATGTCTAGCCATTTTAAAATTTTTTCAACTTCTTTAACTTCAAGCTCTAACATCATGCCTCTTTTTACGCGAGATGGAAGTGACACAGGCCCAAATCTGGTTCGAATAAGTCGACTCACCGGTAAATTAAAATGTTCAAACAAACGCCTAACTTCTCGATTTCTACCTTCCATCAATATGACCTGATACCAGCGATTAGCTCCTTCGCCGCCTTGATAACGAATTTCATCAAATTTTGCGAGGCCATCATCTAACTTAACGCCTGATTTTAATTTTGATATTTGCTCTTCAGTTAACTCGCCAAAGATACGTACAGCATATTCACGTTCAATTTCAAATTTAGGATGCATGAGGCGATTAGCAAGATCCCCTGAAGTGGTAAACATAAGAAGTCCTGAAGTATTAATATCAAGACGTCCTATCGAAATCCATTTTTCATTTTTAATTCTTGGTAACTTTGAAAATACTGTGGTTCTTTTTTGTGGGTCACTTACCGAAACAATTTCACCTTCAGGCTTATGGTAGATAAGAATTTTAGGGAATTTTAAATCAAAGAAAAGATGGGTGGTTTTTCCATCAATCTTAATGATGTCATGCTCATGAATCAATTGGCCTAAGGTAGCTGCGCTGTCATTTACATGTACACGACCCGCTTCAATATATTTTTCCATCTCTCGCCTGGATCCAATGCCAGATTGAGCGAGGAGTTTATGTAGACGCTGAGTTTTTGTTGGGCTCGTTTGCTTGCTGTCTTTAGCTGAATCTTGATCTTGTGAACACATAGGGCAATTAAGTCTTTAATGACTTAAAGTTAGACATTCAAAGGAATTTCATTTTGGAGGAAGCTTTCGATATCAGGAAGCTCGGATAAAGATCTTAAATTAAAATCATTTAAAAAATGTTTTGTTGTCGCATATAAGGAAGGCCTCCCAGGAACATCTTTTTGACCAATCACATCAATCCAGTCTCTTTCTTGCAACTGTCTAATAGCATTAGGATTAAGTGCAACACCTCTAATTTCTTCAATCTCGCCACGCGTGACTGGCTGTCTATAAGCCACAATCGCCAATACCTCCATTACTGCACGACTATATTTAGCTACTTTTTCCGGGCTCAATCTCATGAGATAGCTTGAATATTCATCCCTTGCTTTAAATCGATAACCCGAAGCGACAAGGACTAATTCCATAGTGCGGTCTTGCCATTCTGTTTTAAGTTCGTCTAATAACATTCTTAATGTAGATCGCTCAATTTTTTCTGAAAATAATTTTTGCAAATCATCTAAAGATAAAGGATTGGCGCTTGTTAGCAATGCTACCTCTAGTATTTGTTTAATTTTCGATATGTTATTTAAATCTGTCATGGCTTAATTAATCTGTAATTTAATGTAGATAGGAGAAAAGCTTTCTTGCTGAGTAATTTTAATGAGTCGCTCTCTTGCTAATTCTAATATAGCTAAAAAACATACAACTAACTTTTGAATTCTATCTTCAGCCACATTAAA